>VGGT01000011.1 GCA_016868485.1 Bacteroidota bacterium | reverse complement strand
AGTGATTGGCGTGCTGCAAGAAGAGAATGGCAGCACAAAATCTGAGCTGCGCAGGTCGTTTGCAACAGCGGCATTCCAAAGAACGATGGCGTATGACCAACACATAGGCGATTATTTGCTGGGTGATTCGGACGGAAATATGCGGGGTGATTCGGACGGGTTCAATCATCAGAATCTTCTGGCTTCAACACCGATGGTTTTGAGATATGGCGAAAACCCACAACAAGATGGCCGCTTTTACGGTGATATTCAACAAGTAGTTGAGGTGATGGGTGGTAAGCAGTTGAGCTACAACAACTTATTAGACCTAGATTCGGCCCTTTTCTTATTGGCGGATTTGCCATCTCCCTCATTTGCAGTGATTAAACACAACAACCCTTGTGGTGTTGCTCATCGTTCTGGTGCTTTGCACGCTTGGGAAGCAGCCCTAGCTTGTGATCCCGTTTCTGCTTTTGGAGGAGTTATTGCTTCCAACGTTTCTATTGATTTGGAAACGGCTCTGGAAATCGATAAAATTTTCTACGAGATTTTGGTCGCTCCCGACTACCACCCTGATGCCTTGGCATTGCTCCAAAAAAGGAAAAACAGAATACTTCTGCGTCAGAATTCTACCGAACTCCCCTCCTACTCGTTGCGCTCGGCTCTTAATGGTATTCTGTGGCAATCACGTGATGAAAAACTCAGCAGCCCCAATCAATGGAAAGTGGTTACAACAGCAAAGCCATCCCCCGCTCAGCTGCTTGATCTTGAATTGGCAGAGCGATTGGTGAAGCACACCAAGAGCAATGCCATTGTGTTGGTTAAGGATCAACAATTGATTGGCAGTGGCATGGGACAATCATCGAGAATAGAGGCCCTTCGCCAAGCCGTTCATAAGGCCCGAAGTTTTGGCTTCGATCTTTCTGGTTCGGTCATGGCGAGTGATGCGTTTTTTCCTTTTGCGGATACAGTGGAAGCCGCTTGTGCGGAAGGCATTCGAACCATTCTTCAACCCGGTGGAAGTCTTAGAGATCAGGAGAGCATCGATTTTTGTAATCTTCACGACATGGCCATGGTTTGTACAGGCCTTCGTCATTTTAAACACTAAAGAATTTATACATGGGCATATTTGATTTTTTCACCCAAGAGATAGCGATCGACTTGGGTACAGCCAACACACTGATCATGCACAAAGATAAGATTGTGGTAGACGAGCCATCGATTGTGGCGGTGGATCGGGGCAGCAACAAGGTCATCGCAATTGGTCGGCAGGCACAGCAAATGCATGGTAAAACGCACGAGAACATCAAGACCATACGACCATTAAAAGATGGGGTAATCGCAGATTTCCATGCGGCAGAGAACATGATCAGGGGAATGATTGCCATGATCAATCCAGGTAAGAGACTGCTCCCTCCCTCCCTCCGAATGGTCATTTGCATACCCTCTGGCATAACCGAAGTGGAGAAACGGGCTGTGCGTGACTCAGCTGAACACGCCGGGGGACGGGAGGTTTTTTTAATCCATGAACCGATGGCAGCAGCAATAGGAATTGGCATCGACGTAGAGGAGCCAAAAGGCAATATGATCATAGACATTGGAGGTGGTACTTCAGAAATTGCTGTCATTGCTTTGGCTGGCATTGTTTGCGATCAGTCGATTCGTGTGGCGGGCGACCAATTCACCACAGATGTTTTGGAATATGTTCGTAATAAACACCATGTTTTGATTGGCGAACGAACCGCAGAACTCATTAAAATCCAGGTTGGATCTGCTCTTTCTCAATTGGATGAACCACCACCAACCATGCTTGTTAGCGGTCGAGATTTGGTTTCGGGGATACCCAGACAGTTCAACATTGAGTATCATGAAATCGCTGAAGCACTAGACAAATCGATCACCAAGGTAGAAGGCGCTATTTTAAAAGCGCTAGAAATAACCCCACCCGAATTGGCGTCAGACATCCATGAAAATGGGATTTATTTAACGGGAGGCGGTGCTTTGATCCGGGGACTTGACAAACGCATCAGTGCCAAAACCCATTTGCGCGTTCATGTGGCCGATGACCCGCTCCGGGCTGTTGTTCGTGGAACAGGTATTGCGCTGAAAAATATCGAACGCTTCAACTTCTTGATGACTTAATACGGCCATGTGGTCGATACTGAACTACTTATATCGAATCAGGCTGCACATCTTGTTTGTGCTTTATTCGATTATTTCCCTTGGAATGCTGGTGGGTAACGATCCTTATCATTATTCTCGTTGGCGTTCAACCATGGTGGAACTTCAAGGAAACACGCTCAATCAATTAAATACCTGGAGAAGTTATTGGGGATTACGAGCCGCCAACGAAGAGTTAAATGAGCAGTTAGCCATTGCACGTACCCGATTGTATCAGGATCAGCTGGCTGATTCTGCTGCCCTAGTCAGTTTACCCCAAATTAGATCATTTGATTCGCTTTTTACAGGATCGGTCAGCACCAATAACCCTGATTCGATGCAATCCCAGTCTTTAGCTACTGCCTCGCCCTTTTTAAAAACCCCCCTCATCCCAAAAGCGTCGGACTCTTCCTCTGAATATAAGTTCATTGCCGCTCGGGTCGTGGGCAACAGTACGATTCATCGCCACAACTATATGATATTGAACCGCGGCTCACGAGACGGTGTTAAACCCCGAATGGGCGTGGCAGGCCCCAAAGGGGCGGTCGGGATTGTCGACCAAGTTTCTGAGCATTTTTGCACGATCATCACATTGATTCATGCCAAAGCACGCTTAAGTGCTGGATTAGCCAAAAAAGATGCTGTTGGCACCTTATTTTGGGAGGGTGGTATGATTAATCGCGCCACACTCATCGACATCCCAATGCATGTTCCTGTAAAGAAGGGTGATACCGTGTATACCAGCGCATACTCCTTGACCTTTCCGCCGGGTATACCTGTTGGTCGGGTGCGCAGCCACCGAATTCCTGATGGCGAAAGCGTTTACCGAATCGGGGTAGAATTATTTACAGACTTCCGGTCGGTACAGTATGTCCATCTCATCGACTACAAAAAGAGGGAGGAACGCCTGCGACTCGAAGATAAAATAGCAACCGATGATTGATCTGATACGATATACAGCTTGGCTCTCTGTATTGATGCTCGTACAGGTTCTTTTGCTCGATCAAATGGCCTTGCTTGGCCTCATATCTCCATATATCTATGTGTTTGGTTTAGCTATTCTACCCGTTGGCCTTCCCTCCTGGCTGTTTATGACCTTTGCTTTCGGATACGGCTTGACTTACGACGCGTTTACGGCAAATTGGGGATATCATGCGCTCGCCTGTACATTCTTGGCCTACATTCGCCCAACTTGGGTTCGTTGGTATCTTTTGAAAAGCCGGTACGACGATCCCGGTAGCATTCGATTAAACAGTTTAGGTTGGGCGCGTTTCTTAACCTACACCATCCCATTATTTGCCATTCATCAATTCAGCCTCTACTTTTTTGAGGCTTTAGCATTCAGCGAACTCCATTGGATATTTCTTCGATCACTTGCCGGTGTACTTATCCTGTTGTTGTGCTCGTTGGGACTGTATACCACCTTCTATGGTTCTGCTCATACATCAAAATAATTCTGCAGCTTGAAATTTTCCGAAGAACAACGCGTACTTCAGATCAGCATCATTGTGGTGTTTGGCATTTTTGCGCTGCGCTTATTTTACCTACAGATCATCGACGATTCTTATGAAATTTGGTCGCGTCAGAATTCTGTACGCAGAGAAATAGTGTACCCCGCTCGCGGCGTCATTTTCGATCGGAATAGGGAACGGGTTGTGGTGAACCGACCCATCTACAATCTTATGGTGGTGCCCCGGCAGGTGAAAACGGATATGGATACGGCAGCCTTCTGTAGACTCTTGGGAATAGAAAGGAAAACATTCGAAGAACGCATGAACCAAATCGTTCGACACTCCCGATTCAAGCCATCCATTTTTGCTGCCCAAATTAGTGTCGAAGAATTTGCCGCCATTCAAGAGGGATTGTTCGAATTTCCAGGTTTTTATGCCGAATCGAGGGCAGTACGATACTACCCCAGACCCGTTGCCGGTCATTTATTGGGCTACACGGGGGAGGTCAATGACAAAGACATTGATGCTTCTTCGGGCTATTATTTGCCGGGTGACTATATTGGTATTGCTGGACTGGAGAAAACATATGAACCCTACATGAGGGGTCTTAGAGGAATACGATATCGCTATGTAGATGTGCACAACCGGGTTGTCGGTTCCTATAAAGACGGCACACTCGACAGTGGAGCCACACCGGGGCATGAATTAGAATTGTCTATCGACATTAAACTCCAAGAATATGCCGAACAATTGATGCGCAACAAACGCGGCAGTGTCGTAGCCATTGAGCCTGAATCGGGCGAAATATTGGTCATGGTGAGTGCGCCAGGCTATGACCCTAATTTGATGGTAGGCAAGGCGCGAACGAGGCATTACAAAGTCCTTTCTCGCGATTCACTAAAACCTCTATTCAACCGTCCCATTCAGGCCCAATATCCACCGGGATCCATTTTTAAACCATTTCAGGCCCTGGTGGCCCAACAACTTGGCGTAGTTAATCCATCGACACGATACCCTTGTGGAGGTGGTTATCGAATGGGAAGCCACACGGTGAAATGCACCCACGTTCATGGGGCACTGGACCTGACAGAATCGATTCAGTTTTCCTGCAACCCCTATTATTGTTGGACTTTTAAAAACGTGATCGACCACCATTCGAGCGGATCTCCTCCGTCTAAAATGTACGAAACCTGGCGCGATTATATGGACCAATTTGCGTTCGGACGAAGGACGGGTATAGACATCCCCAATGAAACGAAAGGTGTACTTCCGCGCAACGCTTACTTTGATCGATACCATGGAAAAGGTCGGTGGCGCGCCAATACGATTATTTCATTATCCATTGGGCAAGGTGAAATCGCTTTGAGTCCACTTCAAATGGCCACCTCCATGTCTGCTGTGGCCAATGGTGGATGGTACTATGCACCACACCTGGTTCGGAGCGTCGGATCGGGCGATGATAAACGACATTTTCGTGGGAAAAAATTTGAAACCGGAATCGACAAGCCTTATTTTGCTGTGGTGCATGAAGCCTTGCAGCGGGTGGTGGATGCCGGTACGGCCACAGCGTATGGCAAAATCGAGGGAATCACCGTCTGCGGCAAAACAGGAACTGCACAAAATCCACACGGCAAAGATCATGCCGTTTTTGTTTGCTATGCGCCCAGAGAAAACCCCAAAATTGCGGTGGCCGTCATTGTCGAAAACGCTGGATTTGGGGGTGTCTGGGCAGCCCCCATTGCCAGCTTGCTCATTGAGAAATACCTAAAAGGCGAAATCAAACGGCCCGAATTGGAAAAAAGGCTTCTCGAAACAAACATCCTATGAGCGGTACAGCACGACGGCAGCAATCTGTGTTCCAGTATGTCGACAAGCCCCTGATGTTGTCGTATATCGCATTGTGCCTTCTGGGCTTGCTGACCATTTATTCATCGGTATATGATGCCGGCCAAGATTGGATGAATCAAGAGCGTGGAAACGCCATGAAACAGCTCGCATTTGTGGGGATTTCTTGGCTGAGCATTGTTATTATTTTATCCCTTGACGCACGGTTTTTTGAAGGGCTTGCCCCCTTATTTTATTTAATATTCCTGTTTCTCAGCGTTTTAGTGGCCTTTGTAGGCAATGAAATCAATGGAGCCCGTGCTTGGTTCTCTATTGGTGGTTTCGGTCTGCAACCTGGAGAATTTCTGAAGCTAGGCACCATCCTAATGATCGCGTTTTTACTGCGCGAGAAAAGCACCCAACTGCGTTCTCAATCCATTAAGAATACCTTATTTTTTGTGGTCTTGTTTCCTGTGGTGAGTCTTCTTCTGCAAAAGGATACCGGAAGCGCCTTAGTGTATGCCTCATTTCTTTTGGTTCTTTACCGAGAGGGCATGTCTCCCCTACTCATGCAACTTGGAATTTGGGCATTAATTCTGGGTGTTTTAACCCTGTTATTCGACGAGAAAATATCTGCAGGAATTGTACTCGGCCTGTCATTTCTTTATGTAGCATTATCGAGCCAGCGATGGAGGACGTTTCTGCGTTCACTTACCTACATAATTCCTTCGCTTTTAATCATTGCCTCGGTCGAGTTTGCCTACGAGAATGTCCTTCAACCCCATCAAAAAAAGAGAATTGACGTGCTTCTTGGAAAGGTAGACGACGTGAAAGGGGCAGGATATAATGTTCACCAATCTCTAATTGCGATAGGATCAGGAGGTCTTCTTGGGAAAGGCTATCTCGAAGGGACGCAGACCAAGTTTGACTTTGTCCCCGAACAAAGTACGGACTTCATCTTTTGCACCATAGGCGAAGAATTTGGATTTGTTGGATCAATCTTACTTCTACTGCTGTATCTCTTCGTTCTTTTTCGCATACTTCAACTCTCCGAGTTGCAGGGCAACCGATTTGGACGCGTTTATGGATATGGTGTGGCTTCAGTCTTGTTTGCGCATATTGTCGTGAACATTGGCATGACCATTGGTTTGCTGCCGGTCATTGGCATTCCACTACCCTTACTCAGCTATGGAGGATCCTCGCAAATCGCGTTTGGTCTTATGATGGGGATTATGCTTAGGCTGGATAGCGGTCGCAGAACCGGGTTAAACTAAATGAAAACTCCTTTGTTCTTTATCCGATTATGAAAGCATTCCTTCTCTATTTCATCCGGGTCTTTCGAAAAGACCCTTCAAATCAATCGACTGGTTTGAACTTGCGGATGATGCATGGCATAAACCGAGTCAGCATCATCATGTTTGCCTTTGCCTTACTTGTCATGCTCTATCGCGCCCTTTTCAAATGACACATGTGCTCTTTCTGATGACAGATACGCCCTGTGCTAAAGATCAGATTAGCTCTGTGCTAAAGATCAGATTAGCTCTGTGCTAAAGATCACATTAGCTCTGTGCTAAAGATCAGGTTAGCTCTGTGCTAAGGATCAGGTTGGAATGCCACCCACGCAACGATCTTCCTACCCCCGAACGATGCGCATAGTTCCCTTGTATTGTTGCTGTTGACCATCCTCCGTGATGATTAATTCATAGAAATAACTACCGGATTCTAAATCATCACCCCCCCAGTTATTCTGATAATCGGTTGATTCGTACACTTTTTGCCCCCAACGATTAAATACCCGAAAAACAGCACCTGGGAAATAATCCAGATTCTCAATGACCAAAACATCGTTGATGTTATCCCCATTAGGAGTAATCACATTAGGAATCTCAACAGGCCTTGAGGGCATCTCGAAATCTATAGGATTCGAATAGGAACGCAGTGTTCCATCTGGAGAAATGGATCTGATGCGAACGGCGTATTTACCTTTAGGCCTAGGACGCTCATAACGAATGGTAGTGTCTGTTGTTGGTCCGGCTGTGACAATCCAACCTTGATCTGGGTTTTTATATTCGAACCACTGAACTGCATATTCTGGATTAGACCAGCCGTTGTAGGAAGTCCATATGAGGTCTACCATACGATTTTCCGGAGCAGCGGAAGCAAAAGCGCCATCCAATCGAATGGATGCTATGGTATTGGAACGACGTGTTTCATTGCCATCGGTCATGCGCATATTCACATTGTAGCGAATAGGCCCGTCTTTAGGGTGCACGGGGCTTAAGTAATCGTAGAAGGAGAGAACTGTGGAGTCTGTTTCTTGGTGCATTCTCGCTGCGACGGGCAAAATATTCTCGCCTGGGGCAGCCCGAAATAAATTATAAGCTAAAAAGTAATTGTAATCGAAGCTATCTGGAGCAGACCAATTCACATAAAGATGTGCCGGATTTAGTGAATCAACGCTGACATTGGTCAGCGTCATCGGCCGGTCATAAAAGAAACAGTCAGATACATAAAACAGCATCGTATCATATAAAGGCATAAAAAGATCACACTGATTGCCCAGCGTATTTCCATCGGACCCATTGCGCGATACCAAGCAGTAATATCCATTCTGATCAAGAGGTTCTGCGAAAACAAAATCGATATATCGTGTACGATCCTGTGAGTCGCATGAATCTGGACTGGCCGATTGAATTTGGATCAATTGACCATTAGGCCTGTATAATCGAAAGTCGGAACCATCACGTGCTACCGAAGCACATTGCACCCTTGAACGCAACTCAAGTTGGTAGTTTAGACTATCCCATGTTCCACATCCCCGGGCTACTGTATCATACTTATAAGACGGTGTCACGTTGTCGCAAAATCTACCTACACCCAAAATTACTTGAATATCGATTTTTACATACCCAACGAGTGTCCCCGCACGATACTCATCTACCTTCAGCGCGAATAATGAGGTTTGTGGATTGGCCGATAAAAACGATAAATTTCCATTGGTCGGGTTAATGTTGATGACCCCACCGACTGCAATCGCCGGAAGTGTGGCAGAGTAATTTGGTGCGTAGTTTACATTCGTGTTATACGCTTGAAGAGCGGGAACCAAGCTGTATACGATAGAATCGCCCTCAATTTCGCTTACATCAAAAATAACATTAATGGGCTCATTGATGCAATAAGCAGGGATTGATGCTCCAGCAAAGGTTGCCGAGGTGTTTCCGTTCACTGCGTTGTTGTTGAGGTATGAGTCAACAAAGAAATTCGTATTCAAGGCTGCTTGCAGGGTGTTGCTGTTGTTTCGGCAACAATATCCCGTGTTTGAATTATTCTGATTACCCCAGGTAAAATACCACTCATTACAGGTCGTATTGGTTGTGCTAAATGGAAGCGTAACGCTGCCTTCCCAAACGTATTTTCTAAGACCATATCTTTGTCCACCTTGGCAGGTACTGGGATCTGTAACACAGGCCGTGGGAACTTCTTGCCCGGTTCCTGGCAACCAGCTAACGGTTAAGGGCACTGGTGCACCACCACAACCATTTCGATAATAAACAATAGAATTGGCGTTGTTGAACGGAATTTGGTTTTGAATACCAGAACAATCATTATAGAGGGTCAGGGTAATGATGTACTGGTTTGCTACGGTAGTGCGTCTGTATTGAATGCTCCCACCGGCCAAGTGTGTCGCATGGGCATCAAAACATGTACCTACGAGCAGTACAATGAACAATAGACGAATAAGACTCATAGTATACTTCATGGTGTAAAAGTTTACAGAGCGAAAGTAAACCCCGAAAAATTAAAGTGATATTAAACTAAATGAAGAAAGCTTGATTCAGAAATTTATCTCACAACCCGCATCGCACCAGTTAAATCTGGTTTGCCGGGAATCGTTAAGACATAAATGTATGTTCCGGCCTCTAAATTCGTGGGGCTATAGTCATTTTGATAAGCGGCTTGCTCAAATACAATTTGGCCCCAACGATTAAAAAGGGTTAGATACGAATCTGGGAAATACTCAATTTCCTCGATATGAAAGAAATCATTGATGCCATCGCCATTAGGCGTTACAACGTTTTTTACTTCAACCTCCCGTAATTTAATTTCAAAGGGCACATAATTGCTCCATGCACGAAAAGGATCGGTGGGGTGCTGGGTAGTTACACGCAGCACATAAAAACCAGGTCTGATGGGCTTATCAAATGAAAAACTTGTATCTGTAGTGGTTCCAATACGCTCGCCAACTCCAGTGTCTTGTGCAGCGGCCAGATAAACATCATAGGCGGAAGACCACGGCTTGTAAGGAGACCATGTTAACAGTGCCCGGCCCCGGTTTCCATCCGTAAGTGTTGCATCCCCCCCCCTCAACCAAATATTATTCGCAGAGTCCCCGCGGGCCACAACATCACCATAAATTTTCATGCGCAATACAACCCGGAAATCGCGCGTTTCATCTTTAGGCTCAAATTCTCGTACAACTACGGTCGTGTCGCTTACACTGTCTAATCGAACAATTTCGCGCCAAATCGTGCCTCCAGGCCGATCGTTCATATAGACCCGATACATATCAAAATAACTTGAATCAAAATCGGCAGGCATGTTCCAGATTAGATCGATGAACTGATTGTCGCGCGAGACCGTTGCATTGCGCATATGAATGGGCGTGTTGTATTCGAAGCAGCCCTGAACGCGAACAACAATGGTATCAAAAGGATCGGCACCCGTTCCACATTCGGCCAGAATGGCGTCACCATCCCGTCCATTTCGAATCACCAAATGATGGTCGCCATTGTAAATTAATTCCTGTCGAAGTCTAATGTAAAGACTGTCAGTACGACCATTACTGCAAACATAAAAAACACTATCAATAGGGATTAATGAGCCTGAAGGCGTGTACAGCCGGAACTCGGATCCCCCCACATCGACCGATGAGCAAAGCACTGTGCCCACCCGAACTTTAAGTACAATGCTGTCTGAAAAGCACGGGACTTCAACGACCGTGTATTTGCCAGAATTGTATAGATTTCTTATTTCACCGGCGTTGAGGGCCCGACTCCAAAAACCAACTTCGTCTATTCGACCCGTAAACCATTTGGGCGCCGCCGCTGTATGTCGTCCGATCGTATACAAGGCCCCCTCGTTGACTCCTTGTGCAAAGGTGCTCGTTCCAATGAGGTTTCCATCAAGATAGGTGGATACCTGTCCGGGCTCCCATACGGCCACCACATGATACCATCGACCGGTGTCACAAACCGAAGTAGTGGAATAAGTGCCGTCATGATATCGCGCATCCAGGCGATTGTTGGCAGCCTGATATCCCAAAAGAATACTGTTTCCAAATAAATTTGCACTGTCTGCATCTACAATGGCCTGCTCACCCTGGCCATCCGTAGTCCTGAACCAAGCAGATACACTCATGCTCGGCGCTGTAAGTCCAAACGGCAGCTGAATGTAATCGTCAACGCCATCAAACTGATAGGCACTTCGCACATATCCGTTGCGATCCGGTGCCAACAAACATCCATTGACCGAGCCATCTCTTCCATTCCCGCTTTCGTCGGTGGCATCGCCACTAAACGCATAATAGGCTTCTAAATCTTGCCCAAGGCTGCTGAAGCCCGATGCGAGCGGGGTCGATTGAAAGCCCCCGAATACGTCGGCTTCGCATGCACCGACAGGCGTGAAAAGCCAACCCTCGGGAGCACTTGGGGTCACCACCCATTGGGTCGAATTTCGCCCCGGGACAACGTGGGCCACCGTTCCGGGTAGGTTATGCAATCCCAAAACCGCAGTACCACCCGCCCAACTGGGGCATGGAGGCTTGTTCAAAATGTGGACCTCAATGGAGTTATTGCATTCGTTAACAACGACTTGAAATGTCCCCAATAGTTGCGTGCAAGAAAACATCGGCAAGTTTTCGAAACTCACCACAAACTTCCTGAAAGGCGCCACACCCACTGTTTGGTAGCTGATGTTTCCATTACCATTGAGATTAGACCACCAATCCTGCCAGGGCCCCATGATACAATTCTTAGGGACTGTGGCCACTGCACTGGGCACCGCTGCCGAGGTGTATGTATTGGGTTGTCCTCCGGTGAATGAAACCCATCCATTCGATCCAACCCAAGCGTTTGAATAGGTCACCCCATAATAACAAAAATCAAAGCCCAAGGGAAAGGGACCCGAAACGCCATCATCAGCACCTGGGGTAAATGTACCCGTTAAGCTTTGACCACCCCATGGGGCAGGAGAATAGGGAATGGAGGTGATGTTGTAGTTCTGTGAGAACGCTTGGGCCGTAAAGAACATACCCAACAACATTCCGAGGATCAATCTCATATGGACACTTTAATTTCTTGGAGCCAAAAATAATCAAACAGTACCCAAAAATTGAAATCAAAAGGGGATTTAAGCAAACTTTAATTGGGATTCGGCGTAACTTTGGCCCCGTGCAATACATAAGAAACTTCTGCATCATCGCCCATATCGATCATGGGAAGAGTACCCTCGCTGATCGATTGCTCCAAATGACCCGAACGGTCGACTCCCGCGAACTTCAAGAACAGACGCTCGACGATATGGACCTCGAGCGCGAACGGGGCATTACCATCAAGAGCCACGCCATCCAAATGAACTACACGCAGGATGGGCAAAACTACGTGCTCAATCTGATCGATACACCCGGGCATGTCGACTTTTCATACGAGGTTTCGCGTGCGATTGCTTCCTGCGAAGGTGCGCTTTTGATCGTGGACGCTTCGCAAGGTATTGAGGCCCAAACGATATCCAATCTCTACCTGGCTTTAGAGCACGACCTTACCATCATTCCACTGCTCAACAAAATGGATTTGCCGGGTGCCAACCCCGATGAGGTCTCCGACCAAATTGTGGATCTTTTGGGATGCAGTCGTGATGAAATAATTCCCTGCAGCGGAAAAACCGGTCTTGGCGTTGCTGAGGTCCTGGAAGCCATAGTGGCCCGAGTTCCTTGCCCAAAAGGCGACCCGAATGCCCCCGCACAGGCACTCATATTCGATTCTGTTTACAACAATTATAGGGGTGTTGTGGCCTATTTTAAGGTATTTAATGGCAAGATACGGTCTGGGGAACGCGTCAAGTTTATCAATACCGGCCGAGAGTATATAGCGGAAGAAGTGGGCATCCTTAAACTCAAACCCCAACCAAGAGAAGAAGTACTTACAGGCGATGTTGGGTACATCATCAGTGGAATCAAGTCTGCTAAGGAAGTCCAGGTGGGTGATACCATTACCTCCTTAGAACGCCCCTCCACCGAGTCGATCAAGGGATTTGAAGTGGTAAAACCCATGGTCTTCGCGGGCATTTATCCTGTAGAAACCGAAGATTACGAGGAACTTCGGGAAAGCATGGAAAAATTGCAATTGAATGACGCATCCCTCGTTTTCGAGCCAGAATCTTCTGCCGCCCTAGGGTTCGGATTTCGTTGCGGTTTTTTGGGAATGCTCCACATGGAAATCATCCAGGAACGGCTGGAGCGAGAGTTTGATATGACCGTCATTACGACGGTTCCCAACGTTTCCTATTATTGCACCACCACCAAGGGCAAAAAGCTCACCGTCAATAACCCCAGCGACCTGCCCGATCCGAGCACCATTGATTTCATAGAAGAGCCTTATATATCGGCACAAATCATCACCAAATCGGAGTTCATTGGGCCAATTATCGCCTTGTGCATGAATAAAAGGGGCATCATCAAAAACCAAATTTTCCTCACAACCAATCGGGTGGAAATTAGCTTTGATATGCCCTTGGGTGAGATTGTATTCGACTTCTATGATCGCTTGAAAACCATTTCCCGCGGATACGCCAGTTTTGATTATCAATTAACCGAATACCGTCAATCGAAATTGGTTCGAATGGACATTAGGCTCAATTCAGAGCCTGTTGATGCCTTATCATCTCTCATCCATGCCGATAAAGCCTATGAATTGGGCAAAAAAATGTGTGAGAAACTCAGAGAACTCCTCCCCCGTCAGCAATTTGAAATTGCCATTCAGGCATCGATAGGGGCCAAAATCATCGCAAGGGAAACCATCAAAGCGCTGCGAAAGGATGTAACGGCCAAGTGCTACGGGGGTGATATCTCCCGAAAAAGGAAGTTATTGGAAAAGCAGAAAAAAGGCAAGAAACGAATGCGTCAGGTGGGTAATGTAGAAATTCCGCAAAATGCGTTTTTGGCTGTCTTAAAATTGGACTGATGTATACCCTAATCGACGGAAAGGCAACTGCGGCTCAGATTCATTCGGAACTCAGCATGGAGGTTCAGAATCGCTTGAGCAAAGGTCTGCGCCCCCCCCATTTGGCTGCAGTCTTGGTGGGCCATGATGGTGCTTCTCAAACTTATGTAAACAACAAAATCTTAGCCTGTGAACGGGTTGGATTTCAATCCACCTTAATCAGAAAAGAGTCCACCGTCACGGAATCTGAGTTGCTCGAGCTTGTAGCGTCGCTCAACCAAGACAAAGATCTCGATGGCTTTATTGTGCAACTTCCCCTACCCGATCACATCAACCCTGAGAAAATAAATGAAGCCATTGATCCTGCGAAGGATGTGGATGGATTTCACGCCATTAACCTCGGTCGGATGCTGCTGAATTTGCCCGGATATCTTCCAGCCACGCCCGCCGGCATCATCGAGTTATTGCGCCGCTATAACATCGAAACAGAGGGCAAGAATTGCGTAATCCTGGGCCGAAGCCATATTGTTGGCTCACCCTTAAGTGTATTGATGGCGCGATCGGCACGGCCCGGTAATTGCACAGTGACGCTGTGCCACAGCAAAACCCAACATCTGAAGGAGCACATCCAAAGGGCCGATATACTGATTGCTGCTTTGGGAAAGCCTGGCTTTGTGCAAGGTGAATGGGTGAAAGAAGGCGCAGTGGTTATCGACGTGGGCACAACCCGCGTGCCTGATGCCTCACGTCCTTCCGGCTACAAACTCATGGGGGATGTGGATTTCGAAACGGCAGCGCCTCGGTGCAGCGCCATTACCCCCGTGCCAGGAGGCGTGGGGCCCATGACGATTTCCATGCTGCTGTGGAACACGCTCGATTCAGCAAACAAGCGCCATTATGGCGGATAAGGCGCAAGATCCTCGAGCATCTGAATGGACTACAGGATTGCTTCCTGTAATGGAAACATTCTATTCACTGCAAGGCGAGGGCGCCAATCAGGGTAAACCCGCATTCTTTATACGACTGGGTGGATGTGATGTCGGATGTGTATGGTGTGATGTAAAAGAGTCATGGCCAGCCCAACTTCATCCACAGAAAACGTTTCATGAACTGCTGCTTGATGTTCAGCATTCAGGTGCTCAGAACGTGGTGGTTACTGGAGGTGAACCTACCTTATACGATTTGGGTGACCTATGCCGTTCTTTGCGTGCAATTTCGGTGTCCATTTGGCTTGAAACCGCAGGCACTGGGCCCATTCGAGGCGATTTCGACTGGATTTGTTTGTCACCCAAAAAATTCAAGCCTGTTTTGGAAGAAAATTACCCCGTGGCCAACGAACTCAAAGTGGTCGTATACAACAAATCGGATTTGGAATGGGCACGTTTGCAATCGGAACGCGTCAATGAATCATGCGCCCTGTTTCTTCAACCTGAATGGAGCCGCGAGCGTGCTTCTTTAGACTTCATCCTTCCTTTTTTGCTGGAAAATCCGAGTTGGCGTTTATCTCTGCAAACTCATAAGTATTTGGGCGTGCGATGACGACCAGATTGATCAAATTTTGGTGTCTTGAGTTCGGTCTTCCGCGGCATCTGTTCCTGCTCTGGGCCGCAGCATGGATCTGGGCTTCTGTAGCTCCGCACACACCATTGCGGGCACAAACAACGCCTATTCCTGAAAAAGCCAAAGAAATGTATCAAAAAGCCCTGAAATTCCTTCAGGAAAAAGACTATAAAAGTGCCACTGAGGTTTTGGAATCAACCTTAAATAAATACCCTCAATATGGAAAAGCCCAGCTTACTTTAGCCGAATTGTACCTCCAAGCCGGTCAAGTCGAAATGGCCCGTATCGCTTTTGAAAAGATTGATGAGCGCGAGCCCGAGCTGTCTTATCGACCGGTTTGGCATTTAGCAAAGTTGGCGCATGCCTATCAGGATTTTCAAAGCTCGAAAACATACTGGAGCCGATTATTGAATGTCTCAACACTTCCTGAGGAAATCATTCAAGAGGCCCGAAAGGGGAAAATCGACGCTGATTTCGCCTTAGAAGCCAAACGAAAGCCTGTCGAATTCGCTCCTGTGAGCCTGGGCTCATTGGTCAATTCAAAAGACGATGAGTACATACCCCTTTATAATGCTGATCATTCGCAACTGATTTTCACCCGTTTGGTCGACGGAAAACAAGAGGACTTGATGAGTGTGCCCTTTGCCATGGGTCTACCATTAGATTCGGCCAGAGCCCTACCCCCACCTTTAAACAGCCCAAGCAACGAGGGCGGCCATACCATGAGTCAGGACGGTCGTTTGATCGTATTCACAGCCTGCAATCGGGCTGATGGCAAAGGCAGTTGCGACTTATACAGCAGCAAATTCACATCAAATGGCTGGAGTAAGCCGGAAAATTTAGGCGCTCCTATTAATACGCCCCATTGGGAATCGCAGCCCAGTTTATCTTTTGACGGGAGAACACTGTATTTCACAAGCAAAAGGCCCGGTGGCCGCGGTGGCTCGGATATCTGGATGAGCCAGTGGATGTTGACGGGGGTATGGAGTACCCCTGTACCTTTAGATTCGAACGTCAACACACCGGGTGATGAGAAGTTCCCCTTTATTCACCACGATGATCAAACCCTCTATTTTACCTCGACCGGGCACCCAGGCATGGGAAAATCCGATTTATTTATGGCGAGGAGAAATTCAAGCGGTTCCTTTCATCAGGCCGTTAACCTCGGGTACCCGATTAATTCGACCGGCGAAGAAAACGGATTGTTTGTGACGCGGGAAGGTCAAAGTGCATTGATGAGTTCGGAGCGAGCGGGTGGTTTCGGACGGGGTGACCTATACCAATTTGAGTTGCCCATTCATCTCAGGCCTTTTTTGGCCTCGTTTGTTGCAGGTTCCGTCGTTGATTCTATGAGTGGTCGCCCAGTGGAGGCTCAGGTAGAGATCATTCGCTTGTCGGACCAAGCATCTGTATTTAAAGCGCAGACCCTTCCTGCTGATGGCAGCTTTTTAACGAGTTTGCCCCGCGGCGAACGTTATGCCTTGCAGGTTCAAAAGAGCGGATATTTGTTTCATAGCCAACATTTTGACCTGAATACGGATACGGCCAACAAGCGTTATTTGGTTCCCTTATCTCCCATTCGGGCGGGTCGTGAGGTGATCCTACAAAATGTGTTTTTCGCCCCCAATGAATCCCTACTGGATACCTTTTCACGCGCTGAAATCCTCAAGTTAGTCG
>VGGT01000010.1 GCA_016868485.1 Bacteroidota bacterium | reverse complement strand
GGTGAATGCATCGACGGGCGTGGTGACGGGGGTATCGGCGGGCACCGCCACGATCACATATACGGTAACGGGCACGGGTGGGTGTCCGGACGGATCGGCGACACGGAGCATCACGGTGAACCAGCCTAGTGCCACGACCATCAGCCAGACGATCTGCGCTCCGAACAGCTACACGTTCAACGGACAGGTTTACACATCAACGGGCACCTACACGGCTACGCTTGTAAACGCCGCGGGTTGTGACAGCGTAATCACCTTGAATCTGACAGTGCTTAGCGTACAAATCATCACTCAGCCTGCCGCCACTCTCTCGCTCAACGCCGGAGCTTCGGGAAGTTTGTCGGTGGTAGCCAGCGGTGCGACGACATATCAGTGGCAGGTGAGTGTAGGGGGAGGGGCTTGGATCAATCTCTCCAACGATGCCAATTATAGTGGTGTTTTTACAGCTACATTAAGCATTACAGCAAATGTCTCCATGAATGGATATCAATACCGTGTATTGATATCCAATGTTGGATGTCCGACTCTAACATCTTCTGTTAGCACGATTACCGTGACTACACCAGTGCCTGCTGTAGTTTTTGGTCAGGTGTCTGGTTGTCCAGGAACAGTTGTGACAGTACCCATCACAGTACAAAATTTCAATAACATAGGAGCTGTTTCTCTGGATTTCTTGTATGATTCTACAGCGTTAACTTATACAGGTTTCAATAGTTCAGCCCTTACCGGTAATCTGATTATAAACAACCCATCCTCTGGTGGAACGCCTTTGGGTCGGGTTTTGATTTCATGGTTTAGTTTGTCGTCCTCTAGTGTCGGTAATGGTTTACTAATGAATTTAACCTTCATTGTAAATCGATCAACTTCGTTAACCTGGAATGTCAGCGTTGCCGGACAATGCGAGCTGGCCGACGGTAACGGTGATGTAATCCCGAATGTAATATTCACCAATGGTTCAGTTACAGCTTTGGGTGCGCAAATCACTACGCAGCCAGTTCCATCAATTACATTAAATACGGGGGCTTCCGGTAGTTTATCGGTCGTTGCCAGCGGTGCATCTGCCTATCAGTGGCAGGTTAGTGTATCGGGTGGTTCATGGACGAATCTCAGTAATGGTGGTGGTTACAGTGGTGTAACTACGGCTACTTTGGAGATTGTTGCTGCTAATGGTATGAATGGCAATCAGTATCGTGTGGTTGTTTCGGGTACTTCATGTGCCGATGTTGTTTCAACCGCCAGTACGTTGACCGTTACCATACCTTCTACAGTTGCGAGCGTTACAACATCAGCGGTTACGTCTATTTCTTCAACCGGTGCCACTTCAGGCGGTAATGTCACATCAGATGGGGGGGCTGCGGTTACCGCTCGCGGTGTAGCTTACGGAACGGGTCAAAACCCGACTACAGCTGGTAGTTTTACTTCTGATGGTTCAGGTACTGGAAGTTTTACTAGTGTGCTCAGCGGACTTACCCCATCAATCGATTACAATGTGCGCGCTTACGCCGTTAATAGTGTGGGTACAGCATATGGCGCTCAGGTGAGTTTCACTACCTCTGCCCCTCCCATCGAATTGGCTTCTGTGACAACCTCAACTGTTACGGGAATCACCTCAAATGCTGCCTCTACGGGTGGTAACGTTACCGCAAATGGCGGTGCTGCCGTTACAGCTCGTGGTGTGGCATACGGCACGACACAGAGCCCGACTATTTTGGGTGCGTTCACAAATGATGGTTCTGGTAACGGTGTGTTCATCAGTTTGCTTTCTGGTTTAACTCCCTCAACTACTTATTATGTACGTGCCTATGCCACCAACAGCGCTGGTACTGCGTACGGAAATGAGGTGAGTTTTGCAACATTGGCACCACCAGCGGTTATGGCAAGTGTAACAACTACATCCATATCATCAATTACTTCTAGCGGTGCTACTACAGGGGGTAATGTTGTTTCTGATGGTGGTGCGCTGGTAATAGCTCGTGGTGTTGCCTATGGAACAGCTGTCAACCCAACTATTTCGGGCCTTTCTACAAGCGACGGAAGCGGAACGGGTGCATTTACCAGTGTATTGACCGGACTTTCGCCTGCTACCAACTATTATGTGCGTGCCTACGCCACAAACAGTGTAGGTACCGCCTATGGTAGCGAATTGAGTTTCAGTACCCTTTTCCAGCTGTTGCCTACAGTTGAATTGGGTTCTGTAGTTGGATGCATTGGTGATACGCTTGTAGTGCCCGTCAACATGCTCAATGCTAATTCAATCGGTGCTATTACGCTTGGTTTGACCTACAACGCTGGTAGTTTTGAATATCTGGGTGCTTCGAATCTTCATCCATCGATTGCCTCTTCTGCCATTATCAACGCTCCGGCTCCTGGTGGTTCTATTTTGCTGAGTTGGTATGATTTGGTTCCGGCAAGTATCAACGGCATCCTCTTTAATATGAAATTCCGTGCGTTGAGTTCCGGCGTTTCCTCTTCCCTCACGTGGGATTTGTCGTTCAATGAATTGGCCGACTCCACCGCCACACCGGTTAGTGGCGTTACCTATACCAACGGATCCATTTCCGTAGGTGCTGCTCCGTCAGTATCTATAGGTAGTGCAACGGGTTGTGTAGGCAATGTGGTGGGGATACCTGTTTCCTTAAACAGCGCATGCGGTGTGGGTGCAATTTCATTGACAATTCCTTTTGATGCAGCCCGCTTGTCTTTTTCCGGATTTTCTGGGGTCAGTTCACTGATTAACGATTCCAACTTAACTGTAAACTCTTCACAGTCATCCGTGGCCATTAGCTGGTTCGGTTATCCATCAGTACTTCCAGCTGGTAATTTACTAACACTTAATTTTAATCTTTTGACTGGAGGCACGTCCAGTTTGGTCGTGCAAACATCCAGCAGCGAAATCGCTAACGGATTGGGTGTTGCATACTCGGGTGTGGTTTATCAGTCGGGTTCCGTTACCGCGCAAGGTGTAACCATCGGTTCAATCTCCGGCAATCTAAATGTGTATGTAGGTGGATCAACCACCCTCTCTGCATCAGTACAAGGTGCACATTCACAGCAGTGGCAGGTTAGTGCAGATGGAGGACAAACTTGGTCGAATGTGACTAACGTTGGTGCCTACACAGGAGCTACAACCAATCAACTGCGTATTTCTGGCGTCCTGGCTTCTTTTGCGAATTATCAATATCGTTTACAAGCAATTGGTAACGGTGGCTGCCAGTCAACATCCTCAGCGGTCACCCTATCTGTACTTATTCCAAATTTAGCTGTTTCTTCAGCTCAAGGATGTGCTGGCGACACGGTTCAGGTAATGGTGTCGATTGCCAATGCCCCGAATTTAGGTGCTATTTCATTGGCGTTGAATTATGACGCGCAGGCGGTTCAATTTATCGGCTTTAATAATGTAAACAGCCAGATTTCGTCCAACGTTATTATCAACGCACCTGCGCCTGGTGGAACCGTGATTCTGAGCTGGTACAATTTAATTCCCGCCAATATCAATGGCTCCTTGGTTAATTTCCGATTCAGGATGCTCAGTGCCACCGGTTCTTCATTGGTTTGGGATCAGTCAATTGTTGAATTGGCTGATATTGAGGCGGTTGTTGTCGGAGCGGTGACTTATTCCAATGGTGCCGTAACTTCACGTCCGGCTCCTACATTCATTGGATCTGGCATATCGGGCAATACGTCTATTGTAGTTGGGGGTTCTACTACCTTGAGTGCGCAAACCACTGCTCCAGCGAGTACATATCAGTGGCAGGTTAATACAGGTGGTGGCTGGACAAATCTCTCGAATAATGCTACTTATTCGGGAGTTTCGACATCTTCTTTGACAATTTCTAATATTCCGACCTCCTTCACCGGTTACGCCTACCGTTACACTGCTTCTGTCACCGGGGGTTGTTCTTCTACTAGTGGAACGGCTACCTTGAGCGTGATTGTCCCTCCACCAGCCTTAAGTTTTGTTCCTTCTACAGGTTGTATAGGGGATACGATTACCGTGGGTGTGAATCTGGCTTATGGATTCAATTTAGGTGCCATAACCTTGGGACTGAATTACAATGCATCTCAATTTGAGTATGTTGGCTCATCTAATGTTGCTACTTCTGTGGCTGCCAATTTCTTGGTGAATTCACCTGCTCCGGGAGGCTCCGTTTTAGTGAGTTGGTATGATGTGAATTCGGCCAATATCAATGGACTTCTATTCAATATGCGTTTCCGTGTTCTGGTGGCTGGTGCAAGTTCTCCGTTGACTTGGGATGTGGCCTTTAACGAACTCGCAGATTCCAGTGCGGCGGTGATCAGTGGTGTTACCTACACCAACTCTACAGTATCTTCACAGTCTACACCGGCTACCACCTTAAATAGTGTTGTTTGTTCACCATCAACGGTTACAGTTGGAACGCAGACATTCGCTTCATCGGGCACCTATACGGTAACTCTGCCCAACGCTGGGGGTTGTGACAGTGTTGTCACATTGAATTTGATCGTAAATCAGCCTACCGCACACATAATTAACCAAGCGATTTGTGCACCTGCAGTGTTCACGGTGGGATCACAGTCCTTCGGGGCTTCGGGTACGTACACAATTACGCTTACCAATGCGGTAGGATGTGATAGTGTGGTGACGTTGAATTTGACGGTCAATCCTCCGTTGAGCCTGGCGTTTTCGTTAAATGGCACCACGATGGGATCTGTTGCTACAGGCGGTAGTCAGTTGCTTTGCTACAATGACGATATTCTCATACGGTTGTCGGGTGTGGGTCAGGGTCTGGCTCCTGTGTCGGGAGCAGTTAGGGTTTGGATGGGCGCTATTGGATTAAGTTTGAATCGTACGATTCAGGCTAGTGGATTGCAGGTAGGGGATACGTTGTATTATGCGGTGGCTGGAACAGTACCTGTAGGAGAATATACGGTTGAGGTATTGAATGCTACTGATGCAAACGGATGTTCGATTGACACGGCGGGGTCGGTCTATCAGTTCAACTATGTGGTGAACGAGCCGGAGGTAGCTGTTGGTTCGGCTACAGGATGTGTTGGGAGCTCTGTTTCGGTTCCTGTAACCCTTAATAGTTCATGCCCTGTAGGCGCCATATCATTGGCGTTACCTTATAACGCCTCTGTTTTGAATTTCACCGGTTATTCAGGAGCCAGTGCCGCGGTGAATGACTCAAACCTTACGGTGAACGCTTCGAATGGGGCCATTCTGATCAGTTGGTTCGGCTATCCTGCAGTTCTTCCGTCCGGTAATCTTTTGAACTTGAATTTTGAAGTTCTCAATTCTGGCACGGCGGCGATTAGTGTCAATGCTGCCGGCAGCGAGATTGCCAATGGAATGGGCGTGGCCTATGCAAATGTTTCCTATGCCTCGGGTTCGGTTGTCGCAACAGGGCCCGTGGCTGGTCCAGTGACTGGCAACACGCAGGTTTATGTAGGTGGCACAACACGCCTGACCTCTGTTCTTCAGGGTGCTGTTTCGCAGCAATGGCAGGTTAGTGTAGACGCGGGTACGAACTGGTCGAATGTGAGTAATGGAGGAAATTATAGTGGTGCTACCACCAATCAGTTGACCATCAGTTCGATTGTGGCTACACTCGATGACTACCGTTATCGTTTGGTGGTTATCGGTGCCGGGGGATGTCAAACTACTTCTTCCTTTGTAGTACTTAACGTGTTGATTCCGAATGTGGGAATTACCTCGGGTTCTGGTTGTTTAGGCGATACCATACAGGTATCTGTTTCGATCACCGATGCCCCCAATCTGGGAGCGATTTCAATGGCTTTGAATTACAATGCCTCCGCTGTACAGTTCATTGGTTTCAACAATGTTAATAGCCAGATTGCTTCCAATGTCATCATAAATGCGCCCGCTCCCGGTGGTGTGGTTTACCTCAGTTGGTATAATCTGATTCCTGCGAGCATCAATGGATCTTTGGTTAATTTCCGCTTCCGTATGTTAACGGGTGCGGGTTCTGATTTGACATGGGATCAGTCTGTCGTTGAGTTGGCTGATATCGAAGGTAATGTTGTGGGTGCTCTTAATTATGGCAATGGAGCAGTTGTTGGTTTGCCAACGCCTTCATTTACGGGCAATGGTGTGTATGGAAATACGAGTGTAGGAGTTGGTGGAACTGTTCGTTTGGCTGCATTGGTATCGTCTACCTCCAACCTTCAGTGGCAGATCAGTACAGGCACTAACACATGGTCGAATTTGACCAATGATGCTACTTACAGTGGTGTAAATTCGAATGAGCTCGTGATTTCAAATGTTGCGAATTCTCTCAATGGTGCAACTTATCGTGTTTTGGCCAATGAGACTGGTGGTTGTTCACTGGCGAGCGGTACTGCCACCATTACCGTATTATCTGAACCATTGTCGGTTGGTTTGTCGGCCGGAAGCGCTTTGAATTGTCAGGGTGGCAGTGTATCCATTCCGGTTAATATTTCCAATGCTTTTGCGGTGACTTCCGGTTCAATCAAATTGCTTTACAATTCCGCTGCCCTTACTTATACCGGACATAGCGGTGTATTGTCTGCCCTATCTTCCTCGGGATTAACTATATCAGTTTCAGGTGACACGCTTTCGATCAATTGGTCGTCTGCTTTGCCCCTTAATCTCAATGGTGTTTTGGCTCAACTACAATTTACCGTTAATTCGGCTGGAGGTTCATCTCTTAGTTGGTATGCAGCTGGTTCCCAAATCAATGGACCGCTCGGGGCTGCGCTCACGGGTGTTTCTTATGGCAATGGTAATGTAGGTGTTCAAGTAGTGAGCTTTGGCAATGTGGCAGGAAATACGGCCTTGTATATCGGACAAAGTACGAGTTTGTCAACTTCTGCCTCTGGATTTGCGAGTTTGCGGTGGCAGTCAAGTACCAATGGTACAACCTGGACAGACTTGAATTTCTCGTCTACCTATGGTGGTGTCATTACACAAACGCTGACTATCAGCAACGCTTCTTTATCGCTGAACAACACTCAATATCGTCTGTCTGCTGTTAGTCCATTGGGTTGTGTATATTATTCTGCTTCTGTAACCCTTACAGTAAGTTTGGCACCTGGTGGTCCACAAGTCTTTGCTGGCAGTGTTACCGGGTGTTTGGGGGACACAATCTCTGTACCGGTGGGAATCATGAATGGTCCGGACATCGCGGCTGTATCGTTGGTGATGAACTATAATAATCAGTTGTTTAGGTTTGTAGGGGTGAATCAAGCAATACCCCAGTTTGGTTCCACATTTATTGTCAATGAGCCTGCACCGGGTGGTACGGTATATTTCGCATGGTACAATGTCAATCCCATTTTAGCCAACGGAACTTTGTTCAATGCTCGTTTTGTGGCCCTTTCCACAGGAAGTTCCGCACTCAGTTGGAACACGTCTCAAAGCGAGTTGGCTTCGTCATCCGGTGACGTGATTTTGAACACTACCTACAGCAACGGAAGTGTATCAGCTGAATTGGCGTCTGCCTTTACAGGGGGCGTGACAGGCAATTTGGCGGTTCCGTTGTTTGGGTCCACTACTTTAGCTGCTACGGTTACAGGGGCAACGGTATTACAGTGGCAAGTTAGTATGAATGGCAGTGTTTGGACGAATGTTGTAGATGGAGCGCATTATTCAGGATCGAACACGGCTCAACTCAGCATTTCCAACGTTCAATTGTCTATGCATGGCCTTACTTACAGGCTTTCTGCTCAGAGTGCGTTGGGTTGTGAGCGTTTCAGTACAACCGCTACTCTTGGGGTTATTCTTCCGAGCCCATCGTTGTCGCTCACCAATACGATTGGCTGTACGACGGATACACTGACCATCCCTGTCACTCTTTTGAACGGGTATAATCTAGGAGCCATCACGCTTGGACTGAGTTACAATGCTTCGCAATTTGAGTATTTAGGGGCAACTGATTTTGCTACTTCCGTGGCGTCGTCGATGTTGATCAATTCACCGGCACCCGGAGGCTCAGTTTTAGTTAGCTGGTATGATGTAAATGCGGTTAATATCAATGGACTGTTGTTCAATATGCGATTCCGTCCGCTTTCAGCCGGAGTATCGTCACCGGTCACCTGGGATCTTTCGTTTAATGAATTGGCCGATTCCGGGGCTAATGTTGTTACAGGTGTCTCGTACACCAATGGTTCATTATCGGTTCAGCCCGCACCTTCGGTTTCAGTTGGTAACGCAGCAGGTTGCGTAGGTAGTATGGTGAGTGTGCCTATAGTCATTAATAATAGCTGTCCGACGGGAGCGATATCCCTGACCTTGCCCTATAATGCGTCCATTTTGAATTTCACGGGTTACAGCAGTGCGCTTGGAGTTATCAACGACTCTAACTTGACTGTGAATGCTTCTAATGGAAATGTTTTGATTAGTTGGTTCGGTTATCCGGCGGTTTCGGCCAACGGAAATCTGTTGACCTTGAACTTTAATGTGGTGGCTGCAGGTAACGCGGCAATCAGTGTTAATGCGGCGGCGAGTGAAATCTCCAATGGAATGGGTGTAGCTTACAGTGGGGTTTCATATTCTAATGGTGCAGTGACGGCTACTGGTCCGGTTGCCGGGCCCGTTACTGGTAATACACAGGTATATGTGAGTGGGGTTACTCGTCTGACGTCGGTGTTAACCGATGCCGTTTCCCAGCAGTGGCAGGTGAGCGCTGATGGTGGGACGAACTGGACTAATGTCAGCAACGGTTCCAATTATTCGGGAGCCACTACCAATCAACTGACTATCAGCGCCATCACCATTGGATTTGATGATTATCGCTATCGAATCGTTGTAACGGGAACCGGTGGATGCCAGACCATTTCATCTTCGGTCACCCTGAATGTGCTGATCCCGAACGTAGGTATTTCATCTGCCGCAGCTTGCCCAGAGGATACGGTTCAGGTTTCTGTATCCATTACGGATGCTCCAAATCTTGGAGCGATTTCCATGGCCTTGAATTATGATGCATCTGCGATTCAATTTGTTGGTTTCAACAATGTGAACAGCCAGATTGCGTCCAATGTAATCATTAATGCGCCGGCACCGGGTGGGGTTGTGTATGTGAGTTGGTACAACTTGATTCCTGCCAGTATTAATGGTAATCTGATGAATTTCCGTTTCAGGGTGCTTTCTAATTCTGGTTCCGCCCTTACCTGGGATCAGTCGATCGTGGAGTTGGCGGATATTTTGGGAAATGTAGTTGGTGCGCTTACCTATTCCAATGGTGCGGTGACATCATTGCCCGTTCCTTCTTTTGTTGGGAATGGGGTATTTGGCAATACTTCTGTAGGTGTTGGGGGTTCAGTTCAGTTGTTTGCATTGGTTGCGGGTTCGCCCGGTTTGCAATGGCAGGTGAATACAGGTAGTGGTCAATGGGCTAACCTCGCCAACGACGCCACCTATTCTGGTGTCACGACCAATCAGCTCACTATTTCTTCGGCTTCAAGTAGTTTAAATGGGTACAGTTACCGGGTTGTTGCTTCAGTTGCGGGGGGTTGTTCCGCCAACAGCGGTTCGGTTACTCTATCCATACTTTCTGAGCCATTGACTATAGTGGCTGGCTTGGGGAACGTTCTGGGTTGTCAGGCGAGTTCGGTATCTGTTCCGGTCAATCTTTCCAATGCGTTTGCGGTTAGTGCGGCCTCCCTGAAGGTATTGTACAATCCGACGCAAATAACTTACACTGGTTTCGGTAGTGTGAGTTCAGCCTTATCTGGTTCAGGTGTTAATGTTACGGCCTTTGGTGATACCCTAACCATCTCTTGGTCGTCTTCGCAGCCGATTAATTTGAATGGCACATTGCTAAATCTTCAATTTAACGTGTTGACTTCAACCGGAGGTAGCCTCTCTTGGAATTCATCGGGATCACAGCTGACCAATCCCGTTGGTGGTGCAATTGCGGGCGTTACATATCAAGCGGGAGGTATCTCTGTTCAGCAGGTATCAGTCGGTGCCGTATCGGGTAATAACAACCTTTTCCTCGGTCAGTCAACTAGCTTCAACGTATCCGTTTCCGGATTCAGTTCTTTGCGCTGGCAGGTGAGCAGTGACGGGGTTAACTGGACGAATGTGAATGCCTCTTCAGTTTATTCCGGGGTACTGACTATGACTCTGGGTATTAATGCCAATTCTTTGGCCCTGAATGGCATGAGTTATCGAATTGCCGCAACCAGCTCGTTGGGATGCGTTTATTATTCTTCATCTATCACTCTAAATGTGTCATTGGCTCCCGGTGGTCCAATTGTATTTGCGGGTAGCCTTTCAGGTTGTGTGGGCGATACAATTAGTGTGCCCATTGGGATAAACAACGCCCCGAATGTTGCGGCTATTTCTCTGATCATGAATTACAACAGTTCATTGTTCGATTTTATCGGTGTGTCTCAAGCAATTCCACAATTCGGTTCGACATTTATCGCTAATGAGCCCGCTCCCGGTGGCAGGGTTTATTTTGCTTGGTATGACGTGAATCCAATTGCCTCTTATGGCAATCTGTTCCATGCGAAGTTTGTGGCTTTGGGCAGCGGTACTTCGGCCTTGACCTGGGATTCTGTGCAGAGTGAGCTAGCCTCCTCCTCCGGGGATGTGATCTTGAATACTACTTACAGCAATGGAAGTTTATCGGCTTTGATTGTCCCAACTTTCAGTGGCGCGATTTCCGGAAACCTGAACGTGGCGTTGAATTCAAGTACAATCTTGACCGTATCCGTGAACAATGCCTCCTCTTTGCAGTGGCAGGTCAGTTCAAATGGTTTGGTGTGGAATAATGTGGTTGACAATGCAACTTATTCAGGGTCTAACACAAGTAGTTTATCGATTAGTGGGGTTCAGGTATCTATGCAAGGTTTGCGTTATCGTGTTTTGGCATCATCGGGTATATCCTGTTCACGCGCGTCCGCATCTGTTACTCTCACAGTTGTTTTACCCTCACCGATCGTATCTGTCGGCAGTGCGAATGGTTGTACGGGTGATACCCTCACCATACCCGTCACCCTTCAGCATGGTTATGGTTTGGGTGCCATAACCCTTGGCCTTGGATACAATGCTGCTCAAATAGAGTATTTGGGAGTCAGTGAAGTTAGCAGTGCAATCGCTATGAGTGCAATTATTAATGCACCCCAGCCTGGAGGCAATTTACTATTGAGTTGGTATGACCTAAATCCAGTGAACATAAATGGGTTGTTGTTCAACGCCCGTTTTCTTGTCATTGGTGCTGCTACTTCGCCTCTAACATGGAATCTGAATTTCAATGAACTCGCTGATTCTACGGCTAATGTCATTTCAGGTGTGGTCTACAACAATGGTTCTGTAACCACAGGGGTTCGTCCGATTGTTGCTCCCGTGTCGGGAAGCACGAGTGTTGTCATTGGAAATGCTACCAGCTTTAGTGTTCCTATGGTAGCGGGTGTGGCTTATCGTTGGCAGGTAAATAGTGGTTCCGGATGGGTTGACCTTTCTGATGGAGGCGCCTATTCAGGTTCGGCCACGAATACTTTGAATATCCAGTCGGCTGTTTCGTTGAACGGAAACCAATACCGGGTATTTGCGAATGGTGGCAATGGATGCGCAGAATACAGTGTTTCTGTTACCCTACAGGTGGTTGTGCCTAATCCGACGCTTACAGTGGGTACAGCCTCTGCATGTGTGGGTTCATCGGTTTCCTTACCGGTATCCATCACTTATGGTTTAGGGTTAGGAGCGATTTCGCTTTCTATGCCATATGATGCTTCGAAACTCACATATACAGGATATACAGGGGCTCACCCCTCTATAAATGATTCGAATCTTACAGTTAACGCAGCCAATGGGGTTGTTTACTTCAGCTGGTTCGGGTATCCTGCTATTGATTTGCTTAGCGGTACTCTTGTACAGCTCGGATTTACTGTGAATAGTTCGGGTGTTGCCACGGTTGGTTTTAACACGGCAGCATCAGAATTGGGTAACTCCGTGGGCAATCCAATAAGTGGGGTTAATTATATTTCAGGAAGCATAACAGGCTCGGGTCCTGTTGTGGGTGCTGTGAGCGGCAATACAAATGTTTATGTGGGTGGAACCACTATTCTGAGCACAAGTGTTCAGGGTGGTGTTTCGTTGCAGTGGCAGGTCAGCACCAATGGTGGTGCTAGTTACAGCAATGTTTCCAACGGCAGCGGCTATAGCGGGGCCACTACAAACCAGTTGAGTATCCTGGGTATTACCGCGGGGATGAATGGATATAGTTATCGCCTGAAAGTTGTTGGCGCAGGTGGGTGCGAAACCATTTCTGCCGCCAGAACGCTTGCGATCCTGATTCCCAACTTAGGCATCACGTCCGCCGTAGGATGTACGGGTGATACTTTGATAGTTAGTGCCTCCATCACCAATGCTCCAAATCTTGGTGCCATATCGCTCGCCTTGAATTACGATCCTCAGGTACTGCAATTTATCGGTCGGATTAATACCAATTCCCAGATTTCTTCTAACCTGATTACCAACGCTCCGGCGCCGGGTGGTACTTTATTCTTTAGCTGGTACAACCTTACTCCTGCCAACTTAAATGGCCAGATGGTTGATTTGCGGTTCCGTAAAATTGGAGCCGGTAATTCCAATTTGGTTTGGGACGATCAGATTGTAGAATTGGCTGATATTGAAGGCAATGTTGTGGGGGCATTAACATACACAAATGGAATTGTGACAGGCTTGCCTTCTAGTGCGGCGTCCTTGAGTGCTACCATATGTGCTCCTGCAGGTTACTCATTCTTTGGACAGACATACTACAGCAGTGGCACATATACCAAGGTTTTAGATAATTATCTGGGTTGTGATAGTGTAATCACTTTGAACTTAACCGTCAATCAGCCTTCTGCTTCTTCTGTGAGTGCGGAGATTTGTGCACCGTCAAGTTATTCATTCAATGGCCAGAGTTATTCTGCTTCTGGCGTGTACACTGCTACCCTCACCAACGCTGTGGGATGTGATAGCGTGGTTACCCTAAATCTACTAGTTAAGCAGCCGAGTGCTACTACCTTAAATAGTGTTGTTTGTTCGCCTTCTACCGTGATGGTCGGAACGCAGACATTTGCATCATCGGGCACCTACACAGTAACGCTGACCAACGCTGTGGGATGTGATAGTGTGGTTACATTGAATTTGATTGTGAATCAGCCCACCACACACACCATTAATCAGGCGATTTGTGCACCTGCAGTATTTACCGTCGGGTCACAGAACTTTGGTAGCACTGGAACTTATACTGTAACGCTTACAAACGCTGCAGGATGTGATAGTGTAGTGACACTGAACCTGTTGGTTAAACAGCCTAGTGCCACCACTTTATATGATACACTATGCTCGGGGTCAAGTGTTATAGTCGGCTCACAAAGTTTTGGTGGTACGGGTATCTACACTGTAACGCTTACAAATGCTGTGGGTTGTGATAGTGTCGTTACGCTTCACCTTATCGTGATGCCCGCTCCTGCAGTCTTTGTATCGCAGCCCGTTATGGCTTATGTAGGTGTTGGCGATGTTGCTGGCTTCAGTGCTGTCGTTTCGAATGCCCTGTGGTATAAGTGGCAGGTTCGTTCGGGAGCAGGAATTTGGTCGAACATCAATAACAACAGTACCTATTCTGGCGCACACTCGGCCAGTTTGCATGTAAATACTATAGCTTCTATGAATAATCTACAGTACCGTGTACAGGTACGGGGATGTCAGGGTGTGATTGTATCTGCTGCTGCTGCTCTGGTTCTTTATCCGCAGGTGGCACCTATTCAGGTGAGTATTCCGAATGTCACTGTTTGTCCCGCTCAAAACGTTGTAGTTCCGGTTTTGGTATCGAATTTCAGCAATGTTGGTCGACTAAGTATGTCATTCCTCTACAATTCATCTGCATTGCAATTGGTGAACTTTGTTTTTAATTCTGGTTTCTCTCAGGCAAGCATACTCACTTCGGGTGATACAATACGCGTGATTCGTAACCTGACCTCGGGTGTGTCCCTGACGAGCGACACTTTAGTCCGTTTGACATTCCAGGCATTGGGTAGCGGCTCTCAACCTATAATCTGGTTACAGTCGCCGTTGGCTTCCATAGGAATGGCAACCGCCAGTCCAGTAGGATTGGTACATCGTCTGCAGTACCAGAATGGTTCTGTTACAATTGGTGGAACATCGCCTACCATTACGAGCCAGCCAGCATCGGCAACCATATTGGATGGCGGTAGTGTTTCGTTCGTTGTTGCAGCATCGAATGCGGTTTCTTATCAGTGGCAGGTACGTCAGGGTAATGTCTGGGTAAATCTATCAAATCAGGCGCCTTATTCTGGTGTTACCTCCTCTGTCCTGAATATTTCGCCTGTGACGAGTAGCTTGAACAATTTCCGTTATCGTGCTCTGGTAAGCGGTGTTTGTCCTCCATCCGTAACATCAAATCAGGTGACATTGGGCGTTAACCCCAACGTTCCTCCGATTGGATTGTCGTTGGGCAGTTCGTTTATCTGTACTCCCGGGAATGTATCCATACCGGTTTCTGCGGTTAACTTTAATGATGTAGCTGCGTTGGGCCTTGCTGTCCAGTACAATGCATCGGCCATGACATTCACTGGTGTTTCTAATGTGAATTCTTCGGTTGCAGGTCTTACAGCTGTTGTGTTGAGTGCCAATAGAATCAGTGTAAACTGGGCATCGGCTACCTCCTCTCAATTGGGATCGGGTGTGTTGTTCCGATTGAATTTCTCGGTTCATTCATCGGGAGCCTTATCGTGGGACAGCACATCTGTGAACTTGGCTGGCTTGATTTCCACCTTTGGTCAACCTCTTCCATTATACTATGGTAATGGTGGTGTTCAGGTTGCTCAAAACACGGTGAGCATTGCATCTGTTTCCTCTTTGTGTGCTAATAGTGCACCAGTTGTTCTTCAAGGATCGCCTGCGGGAGGTACTTTCAGCGGTTCAGGTGTTTTAGGTGGGGTATTTAATCCATCTCTTGTGGGCCCGGGAACATATTTGGTTTCTTACACGGCCACTGATGCTTCATCATGTACCTTTACCTCCAGCACCTTTATTACGGTATTGGCGCTGCCTATTGGAAATGCAGGTGCTGATCAGACGATTTGTCAGGGATCGTCTACCACGCTCACTGCATCATCGGGTTCCGGATTCAGTTATTTGTGGAGTACGGGTGAAACGATGCAGTCTATTTCTGTTTCGCCGAATGCTTCTTCAACGGCCTATTGGGTACGCATTTCTAATTCTGCGGGGTGTTCTATTACCGATACGGTTGTAGTCAACACTTATCCTTCAGCGGTGGTGTCGGCTGGCTCGGATGCTACTATTTGTGCGGGTTCTAGCACGACCTTATCGGCTTCAGGTGCCGTTCAGTACCTGTGGTCGCCCACTACGGGATTGTCTTCTATCGTAGTAGCAGGTCCGATTGCAAATCCATCGGTCACCACGTCGTATGTGGTAACGGGTATCAGTGCCACAGGTTGTATTACACGTGACACAGTGGTTGTGACGGTGAATCCAAGACCTTCGATTCAAGTGGCAGACACGGTAGTTACCTATTGCGGTAGTGGTGCTGGTGCTTTGCTTGAGGCTAGTGGAGCGGTGAGTTATGTATGGTCGCCGTCAACGGGTTTAAGTAATGTAAATATTGCGAACCCAACTGCTACACCTGCTGTAACCACCTTGTATACCGTTACGGGTACGGATGCAAATGGTTGTACCAACACGGCAACCGTTAGAGTATTTGTTCCACGTGTGAATGCAGGTGCTAACCGCATTATTTGTGCAGGGTCATCGACTACACTATCGACAACTTACACGGGAAACAGCACTGGTTTGTTATATCAATGGACACCCGCTACGGGTCTGAGTAGTGCCTTTGTGGCTAGTCCTGTTGCTAGTCCGACGCAGAGCACTTTGTATACAGTTACCGTTACTGATCAGACAGGTTGTGCTGTTTCTAGTACAGTTACGGTTATCGTGAATCCATCTCCAACCGTGGATGCCGGTCTGAATGTTGCGATTGCTCCTGGTCAATCGATTCAGTTGGCGGGTTCAGTATCTGGTGGGGCTTCTCCGGTGGTTATTGTTTGGTCACCTTCAACTGGGTTATCGGCGACAAACATTGTTAACCCGATTGCTACGCCTTCGGTGACAACGATGTACTACCTTACGGCTACCGGCTCAAATGGTTGTAGCCGCAACGATTCAGTTTTGGTTACGGTAGACCCCAATTTGTCGGGTAGCAACATCTCTGGCCGATTGGTTTATAGAAATGTAGCTCGTACGGGTATCAGTCAGGGTGTAATGAGTCTCGACACCAGCTCAGTCGCTCAAAGTTCTGTAAGCGTGGGCAGCAATGGTGCTTATTTGTTCCAGTTCCTCCCGGATCGTACTTATTCGCTCAGGGCAACGGTGAACCGCACAGCGGGTGGTATTACATCTGCGGATGCTCAGTTAATCAACAATTATCTGGCAAACCCCAACCTGATGAATGGAATCGCCATTCAGGCGGCTGATGTGGATGGCAATGGTGTGGTGAACTCAGCGGATGCCTTATTGGTCATTCAGCGAAGTGTGAATATGCCAAATGCGGTCTTTAATCAGTTCAGTCCGGGTCGCGGCAACTGGATCACCGAGCAGCCATTGGTGAGTGTACAAGGTGCTAACGTGGTCCGCGATGTTGAAGCCCTGAGTTTGGGTGATGTCAATGCCGACTTTAACCTCTCTGGCGTTCGTATACCTTCCGGTTTCCGCTTCGAAACTGAAAACAGCCCCGTTGTTGTTGCGGAATCAATTCGGTCATTGCCGATTTATGTCGAGCAGGCGGTGGAGTTGGGTTCATTCCAATTGTTTTTGGATGTGCCATCGGGTATGCGTGTGGCTGAAGTGATTCTATCTTCAACGGGTGAGCGGGGTATTTTCCACCAGCGTGGTTCTGAGTTGAACGTGGGCTGGTTTGCGCAAAATGGTTCCGTGCGCTTGAACAAGGGTGAGGTGATGCTCGAGATCAAGCTTCAATCTGAATTCTCTGCGCAGGATGTTCAGGTGGGTGTACGGGGCATATCATTGGCCTATGATGGAGATGCACAACGTCATGAAATGGTGCGGGTTTCCGTGCCGAAGTACGTTTCGTCAGTTCCCACGCTACAGGTTCAGTGCTACCCCAATCCGTTCTCCACTACCACTCAGATTTACTATGAGTTGCCAGAGTCGGGTAAGGTCGATGTATATGTCACCGACTACACAGGTAAGATT
>VGGT01000009.1 GCA_016868485.1 Bacteroidota bacterium | reverse complement strand
ACAATCCATCACTTACAATCCATTACATACAATCCATCCCATTATTAACCGACAATATGTTGACCCACATCACCCGTTTCACACAATTCACACACTTCACCCAATTCAACCGTCTCACCCACCCCATCTTAAGAATCTGCGTTTTTCTGCTCGCCTCGATCATGGCTCCCTCCTGTGGCGAACAAAAAGCCGCTGATCAGCCCGCGGAGCGCTTGGCCGAACTGCGTGCGAAATACGCCGAAATCGGAAAGGAAATTAAGGCCCTAGAGGCCGAACTGTCGAAAGCAGACAGCAGCGGCGGAAGTGGCCGCTTGGTGGTGACAGAAGCCATCGAAACAGGGCCGTTCACCACTTTTATCGAAGTACAGGGTCGGGTCGATGCCCGTCAAAATGTGGAAGTCACTGCCGAGGCCATGGGGGTCATACGATCCGTTAAGGTTAAAACGGGTGATGTCGTGCGCAAAGGAGCGGTCTTAGCCGAACTCGACCCGAGCGTTTTGCGCAAAAGTATGGAGGAACTTGAAACCCAAATTGCCTTCGCCGAACAAATGTACCGCAAGCAAGAACGGCTGTGGAATCAGAAAATCGGTACTGAAATGCAGTTTCTTCAGCAAAAAACACAGTATGAGGCTTTGGTCGCTCGGCGTTCGACCCTCGAAACCCAAATCGATATGACCCGCATTAAGGCACCGGTCGACGGCACGGTCGATGATGTGTTTTTGAAAATCGGACAAGCGGTTAGTCCTGGACTCCCTGCCTTTCGGGTGGTGAACTACAACGATATGCGCGTAGTGGCCGAGTTGTCGGAGGCCTACATCGCCAAAGTTCGGTCGGGCGACGCGGTAAAGCTGATGTTCAAGGACTACAACCGCGAAGAAGACAGCCGCCTCAGCTATGTGGCGCGCAACATCAACGCCATCAACCGTACATTCAGGGTTGAGTCGGATTTGCCTTCGGGTGGACGCTACAACCCCAACATGGTGGTGGTGATGAAAATACGCGACTACAACAACCCGAAGGCCATTCGAATTCCGGTGAATCTGATTCAAAGATCCGAACAAGACGCTTTTGCGCTGGTGGCTGTAGCCCAGGGCAAACAGTGGGTGGCCGAAAAGCGAATTCTAAAACTCGGGGGCAGCTATGAAGGCTTTTGTGAGGTACTCGGCGGACTACAAACGGGCGATCGACTGATCACCGTTGGGTATCTGGATGTGGCGCCCGGCCAAGCCATTCGTATTTCAAACCCCAATTAAGCGCGCCATGACTTCAGAAGATAAATCCAAGGGGTTCGGCCCGAGCAATTGGGCGATCGACAACCGCTTCACCATTTTCATCATCACAGCCATCCTGATTTTCGCGGGGGTTACGACCTATGAAAGCATCCCAAAGGAGCAATTCCCCGAAATCGTGATTCCAACCCTCTATGTGAGCACCGTTTATCCTGGAACCTCTCCTGCCGACATGGAGAATTTGGTAACCAGGCCCCTGGAAAAACAAATTAAGGGCATAACAGGCATCAAAAAACTGACGTCAAACTCGATTCAAGACTTTTCGAGCGTGGTGGTGGAGTTTGGCACCGAAGTAGACATTGCTGAAGCCAAACAAAAGGTCAAAGATGCCGTCGATAAAGCACGTCCTGATTTGCCCACAGACCTTCCGGCCGACCCCAATGTGATCGATGTTGATTTATCGGAAATTCCGGTTATGAATGTAAATGTGTCGGGAAACCTTGAGTTGAGCCGACTGAAAACCTATGCTGAGGAAATACAAGACCTCATTGAGGGCGTAAAGACCGTGAACCGGGTGGACCTTGTGGGGGTCCTCGACCGGGAAGTGCAAGTGGATGTGGACATGTTTAAGATGCAGGCGGCCAAACTCACGATGGACGATATCGAACGTGCCATTCGGTTTGAAAACATGACCATTTCGGGGGGCGCCATCAACACGGGGCAAATGAAGCGTTCTATTCGCGTTGATGGTGAATTTGAACGGGCCGACGAAATCGGAGGCATCTATGTGACCTCCATGTCGGGTGCCGGGGTCTATTTACGGGATATTGCCGTAATCATCGACGGCTACAAAGAACAAGAATCGTTTGCCCGCCTCAATGGTCAGCCGGTTCTCACGCTCAATGTAATCAAACGCTCCGGGGAAAACCTCATATCCACTTCCGATGAAATCAACGCCCGACTTGAAGAGGCGAAAAAAAGATTCCCCGATGAGTTGAAGATCACCATAACAGGCGACCAAAGCACCCCTACGCGGACCACTGTGCACGACCTCACCAACACCATCATCATTGGTTTCTTGTTGGTGACCTTGGTCTTGATGTTTTTCATGGGCACCACAAACGCCATGTTTGTTGGCCTATCTGTGCCCCTATCCAGCTTTTTGGCGTTTCTGATTATGCCAGGCATCGACTTCACCATGAACATGATCGTGTTGTTTGCCCTCCTCATGGCCCTAGGCGTTGTGGTCGACGACGCCATTGTTGTGATTGAGAATACCCACCGATTGTTCGCCAACGGCAAAAAACGGATCGACAAGGCGGCGAAGGAGGCAGCGGGCGAGGTCTTTATGCCCGTGTTGGCGGGCACCCTCACCACCATCGCTCCCTTCTTGCCCTTAGCATTTTGGAACGGAGTTGTCGGCAAGTTCATGTTCTTCCTGCCCATCACCCTGATTCTAACCCTGAGTGCGTCGTTGATTGTGGCCTATCTCATTAATCCCGCCTTCGCGGTTCAATTCATGAAGCCTGAAGTTCGTGATCCGAGTCCCGCCCAGCTGAAGCGGCGCAACAAATCGCTGTATCTGGTTTCGGGCGCATTGGTTATCGCTGGGATCATAGGGCACCTCATGGGGTCGCCGGGCCTTGCTAATTTCCTGATTGTGGTAGCCTTGTTGCTATGGACCAATCGCTATGTCTTTACGCCGCTCATTATGGGTTTCCAGGAGCGGCTTTGGCCCACTGTTCAATTGGCCTACGACCGCTTTTTACGCATTTGCCTGAAAGGTCGTAACCCCATAAAAATCGCCGTTGGGATGGCGCTTCTGCTGCCCATCACCCTGTTCATTACGGGATGGGCGGCCAAAAACGGCCGGTTGAAGGTGGATTTTTTCCCCAGCGGTGACCCCAATTTTGTGTACGTTTATTTGAGTACACCGGTGGGATCCGATCAGCGCTACACCGATTCGCTCACACAGGTGGTTGAGGCCAAAGTGGCTCGTGTTCTGGGCCAGAATAATCCCTTGGTGGAGTCGGTGATCGCGAATGTGACCGTTGGCGCGGGTGATCCGATGGCCGGTGAACAGGCTGCTGCCACCAACAAGGCCAAAGTGACGGTAGCCATGGTCGAATACGCTCGGCGCAACGGTGTATCCACCAAACCGCTTCTCGATTCGATTCGCTTGGCCGTGCGCGACCTCCCTGGCCTGGAGGTGTCGGTCGACCAAGAGCGTGGGGGGCCTCCAACGGGCAAGCCGATCAACATTGAAATTGCAGGCGACGATTTCCGTATTCTGGCTGCAACCTCTGTACAACTTAAGAAGTATCTCGATTCGCTGGATATTGCAGGGGTTGAGGAATTGAAGAGTAATTTGGAACTCAACAAACCGGTGATGACCATCAAGGTTGACCGGGAGCGTGCACAGCGTGAGGGAATCAGTACGGCCCAAATCGGCTCTGAGATTCGGGCAGCGGTTTTTGGCAAGGAGGTTAGCCAGTTGCGTGTGGGCAATGACGAAATCCCGATTCAATTGCGCTACGATGCCATGAGTCGGAGTCAGGCCGATCGCCTGATCAATGCGCGGATCACCTTCCGTGATATGAACAGCGGTGGGGCCATCCGGCAAATCCCGTTATCGTCGGTTGCCACCCTTGAGTATGGCAACAGCTACGGTTCCATTCGCCGCAAGAACGAGAAGCGCGTAGTCACGATCAGCTCCAACGTGCTCAGTGGCTATACCGCTAATGAAGTGGTGGCTGAGATTACCGAGGCGCTCGAAGGATTCCCGGCCCCTGAAGGCTATTCGGTGGTACTCACGGGCGAACAAGAGGAGCAGGCAGAGGCGGCCGCGTTTTTATCGCGCTCCCTCCTCATCAGCATTGGACTCATATTTCTGATTTTGGTGCTTCAATTCAATTCACTCAACAAAACCTTGATCATTATGAGTGGTATCGTACTCAGCATCATCGGGGTATTGTTGGGCTTTGTGGCCACAGGCATGAATATGTCGGTGGTGATGTCGGGTATTGGGCTCGTGGCTTTGGCCGGGATTGTGGTGAAAAACGGTATTTTGATGGTGGAGTTTACGGATCTGCTCCTAAAAGATGGGCGAATCAGTGTTCGGGAAGCCATCATTGAAGCGGGTAAAATTCGAATGGCGCCGGTCTTGCTCACCGCATTTTCGACGGTATTGGGACTCGTTCCTCTGGCGGTGGGTCTCAACATGGACTTTGGTAAACTCCTCTCTGAGTTAAACCCCGGTATCTATTTGGGGGGTGATAGTGTCGCCTTTTTTGGTCCACTGAGCTGGACCATCATTTTCGGGCTCAGCTTCGCTACTTTTCTTACCCTGGTTTTTGTGCCGGTGTTGTATTACATAACACACAGGAACCAGATTCGTCGCCGCTTTCTCATGCGCAAACTCGAAAGGGCAACTTTTGGCGTTGAAAAAGCGAGGTCGACGGTGGAAGGGCTGCCCGCCTGAAAGGGATAACTCCTATTTTGCGCTGCCTTGAATAATCTTTCAGAGTATAACCGTTCAAACCGCAGGAGTCGCTCATCCACCAAGTCCCGCCCAGGGCGTCATTCTGCGGATGGCAGTCGGGCTGTGTCGGTCCACTATGTTCGGCCCAAAAAGCATCTGGGCCAACATTTTCTGACCGATTCGGGAACAGCTGCCCGTATTGCAGCTGGGTTAACGGGCTTTGGTGCTTATACGCACCTCATTGAGGTGGGGGCGGGAACGGGCATCCTCACACGGCACTTGCTCGATTTACCTCATCGATTGTGGCTTTCGGAGGTCGACGAACAATCGATCGCGCACCTCATCCATCATTTGCAGGTTAACCCAGCCGCTATTCTGGGCGATTTTCTTCGGCTGGATTTAGGGAGCATGCTTCGGAGCCTTGGGCCATCGGGCGGCGATTCGGCCAATCATCGGGCACCTGCGCAGGAAGAATTGCCCGAGCGATCGCGACTTGGGGCTGTGAAAGACCTTATCGGCGCATCTACCGAGGTGCCCACTGCACCCCAAATAGGGGTAGTCGGTAATTTTCCTTACCACATCAGCAGCCAGATTCTGTTTAGGGTGCTCGAACAAAAGCAATACATTCCTGAAATGTGCGGCATGTTTCAGCGCGAAGTGGCCCAGCGCATCTGTGCGCCACCGGGTAATAAAACCTACGGTATTTTGAGTGTGCTTACGCAGGCCTACTACCAGGCAGAGTACTTGTTTACGGTGAACGAAGGAGTTTTCAATCCGCCTCCTAAGGTGAAGTCGGGCGTCATTCGCCTGCAACGCCTCCCTCAACCGGCCGATTGCGATGAGTCACTGCTTCGCCGCCTGGTGAAGGCCGGATTCAACCAAAGACGAAAGCGGTTAGGCAACGCTTTGAAAACCGTATTGCCTGTCGATTACCCCGATGCACTTCGGCTCATGGATCTGCGCGCGGAGCAATTATCAGTCGATCTGTTTGTGGCACTTGCCCGCGACCTGGCCCAGTTTATTCAGGATTCATCCGATAATATTTAGACTTTTGTGCGTTAGAAAACTCATGTTCTTGAAAACCGCATCGATTTTTTCTTTGGATAACTAACCAGAGTAAATAACCACGGCTATGCCTTGCGCGAACAGTTCCACGAAAAACGATGGCTTCCGGCTCTTGGTGGTGGATGATGTTCATCCTGTTTTGTTCGACAAACTTCGCCTTATTCCGTCTTTGGAATGCGTTTACAGGCCCGATTTATCGCCCTCTGAGGTCTTTGCTCAGTTGTTTGCCTTCGATGGTCTGTTGATGCGCAGTAAAATCAGATTGGATGCGGAGTGTCTTCAGGGGCTGCCGCGACTCAAATTGATCGCCCGGGCGGGGGCGGGGCTCGACAACATCGAGCAGTCAGCGGCCATGGCTCAGGGCATTACCTTATTGCATGCCGGGGAGGGGAATCGCACCGCAGTGGCCGAACATGTGGTGGGAATGTTGCTCGGTCTACTCAACAGGATTCCCCAATCGGATGCCCAGGTTCGTACGGGCTTATGGGATAGGGTGGGCAATAGGGGCCGGCAATTGAGGGGGATGACCGCTGGGATTATTGGCTACGGCAACAATGGATCGGCAACGGCTGCCTTGCTGGCCCATTTGGGCTGTCGGGTTTTGGCCTACGACAAATATGTACATGGTTTTTCTACCCCCGCAATCAGCGCGTGTGCCTTGGAACCTCTGTGCCAACAAGCCGATATCATCAGTTTACATGTTCCTTTAACTTCGGAAACGCGTGCTTGGATCGACGCCGACTTTTTGCAGCATTGCCTGAGGAAGCCTATCTTGGTGAATGCTTCGCGTGGCGAGGTCGTCGTGTTGGCGGATGCCGTTTCTGCCCTGGAATCGGGTCAACTGGGGGGGGCTTGTTTGGATGTATTGCCTGTTGAGGATCCCCTAAAATGGGATCTATCGCTGATGAACCGCTTGTTTGCGCTTCCCAATGTTGTTTTGAGTCCGCACACAGCGGGCTGGTCGATCGAATCCTATCAGGCCATATCAGAGGTGCTGTCAAATAAAATATCGGATTTCTTTCGTATTTTAGAAGGTTAATTTTACGAATCCTATTCTTGCTCCACCGTACAGAAGTTATTTGATCTACCGTACAGAAGTTATTTGATCTACCGTACAGAAGTTATTTGATCTACCGAACAGAAGTTATTTGATCTAGCCACTTGAAGTACAGAGCGGTTGAAAAATAATACCGACCCTTATGTCGCATTCCCGAAGCCTCTCCTACTTTTTCGCATATGTACCAACCTTACTCTGCTTGGTGGGCTTCAGCTTGGGTGGTCGGTGGGCCGCCCTCAATTTGGTCTTTGTGGTGGTATTCCTCGGCCTCGCTGAGTGGCTGCTGCCGCAATCAAGGAGCAACGAGGAGTCGCCTGATTCGGACATTCCCAAGCTGATCCTCTGGTTATCGCTTCCGGCCACCTTACTTGTGCTGGGTTCCCTGCTGTGGGCGGCAGCCACCGGCACCGTACAGGGGTGGCATCTGGTGCTTGCTGCATTGTCGGCCGGATTCCACGGGGGTACCGTGTCGATCGTTGCCGCGCACGAGTTTATCCATCGCCCCGACCGCAGTTCGGTAGCCGCTGGCAATTTTCTGCTCTTGCTGCAAGCCAATCCGTATTTCTTCGTCGATCACCTAAGGGTACACCACCGCTATGTGGGCACACGTCGTGATCATGCGACAGCGCGTTACGGGGAGGGTTTTTATGTCTTTTTGTTGAGGAGCCTGTGGGGGCAACTCTCAGAGGCCGTGCAGCTTGAGGCGGAGGCGGCCCGCAAGCAAGGGCGCCTTCCGTATGGGTTATACAACTACGTGGTGCGGCAAATTGTCGTGTTCGTTGTCCTACTCGCCCTGTGTGCGTGGGCCTTGGGCTGGTTGGCTGCCGCCGCATGGCTTTTGTCGGCTCTTACCGCGAATGTCCTTTTGGAGTACACCAATTATCTGGAACATTATGGCCTGGTGCGACCCGATGATGCCCGGGTGGCTTACCGCACTTCTTGGCAAAGCGATACCTGGTTTAGCCGATTTCTGTTGTATGATTTGAGCCGACACAGCGACCACCACGTGCACGGCGCACGCCCCTACTACCGACTAAGGAGCATGGAGGACGTCCCGGTTTTGCCCGGCGGTTATGCGGCCCTCTTGATCCCAGCCCTATTTCCCCCACTCTGGTTCAGGCTTTTGCACCCCCGAATCCCGAAAAATTCAGGGTAGTCATGAGGCAGTAGGCGCTTAACGATGCATCCGTTTTCGGTCGATCTGTTGTAGGCTGCATTAATCTAAGGCAATATCAAATTGAACCAGGTCAATAAACAGCTGCAAACGCGCGTCGAGGTCCTCTCGCGATAAATTTTCCAAGCGCTCAATTCCGAATCGTTCCACACAGAATGAGGCCATGGCCGAACCATAAATGAGGGCCCGCTTCATGCTTTCAAAGGAAATGTCGCGCGATTTGGCCAGATAACCAATGAACCCACCGGCGAATGTGTCGCCAGCTCCTGTTGGGTCGAAAACATCTTCTAAGGGCAAAGCAGGTGCGTAAAATACCTCATGCTTATTGAACAAGAGCGCCCCGTGTTCGCCTTTCTTGATGATGAGGTATTTCGGCCCCATTTCTAAAATGCTTTTAGCCGCCTTAACCAGTGAGTATTCATTCGACAGCATTCTGGCCTCTTCTTCGTTGATCGTGAGCACATCGATTCGGGGGAACGTGCGTTTGAGATCCTCCAATGCCGTCGTCATCCAAAAATTCATGGTGTCGAGCACGACCAATCGCGGGCGCTTCTCGATGCGATCCATGACGGCATGTTGTATGGCGGGCGTAAGGTTGCCCAACAAGAGGAAGTCGGGATTCTGACAAGAATCTGGAATCTGAGGGTCAAAGTCGGCCAATACGTTGAGTCTCGTTTCAAGGGTATCGCGGCTGTTCATATCCATATGGTAGCGGCCCGACCAAAAAAAGGAATCTTCCCCCTCTTTCACCAGAATTCCACTCGTGTCCATACCACGGGCCCTGAACGCGGCCAACTGCGTCTCAGGGAAGTCGCTTCCCACCACAGAAACCATGTGCACCGGCTTAGTGAGGAACGATGCCGCCAATGAAGCATAGGTCGCCGCCCCCCCTACTATTCGCTCAGCTTTACCAAATGGCGTTTCAATCGAATCAAATGCAACCGTACCAACAACCAATAAGCTCATAACATAAAATATTTAAATTCTGACGCAAATATCGTGATATTCCTCGTGCAATTGTGTTTTCCCAGGTTATTGATGCGGAATAGGACCCGTTTAGTACGATCAGGCTTGGACATTCGTCTGGCTGTGTTCAACCTTGTGATGATAGCGCTGCGATTCGACCCGCGCCAACAGGGAGTGGTAATACCGATACCACCTGCTTACACCCAGCGCCTTCGCCTCTCGGTGAAGCGGATTCATTGCCCATGCTGAAAGGTCAGCATCACTTCGCCAATAGCTGATGAAGGTTCCGCGTCCCTCATGTTTAAAACTCTCATAGCCTAAAAAACCCTCCTGATTCTTCACTGCTTGAAGCGTCATTTCATCATATTCAGCATAGCCCTCTAGGTCATCTGATAAATAGTAGTTAAAAATCGACGCCCAATAAGGCGTAGCAGGCGCCTGACCTGTTTGCCATTGTATCATGTTTTGGAGGTTAGCTGTTTCATCGAAAGAAAATGTTCATTCTCTGCTTTTCGAAATGCTCCCCTTGGTCGGATTAGGTCGAAAGGCTGAGGCTCAACAATTGGATAAAGGTCTGCCTGATTGACTTGGGAGAACGATTGATGTACTGATCGACTTAATCTACAGCGACTCAAAATGAGCAAAAAAGTTGAATATTCTAATCAACCAGGGTATCCAAAAGAAACATAGACCTGCCCCGTGTATCGGCCCGCGGATATCCGCCCCATCCAAGGCAGAATTTCGCCAAACACAAAAAAATACAATTTAGCACGATCAGCCGCAATAGATTCAGAAGAAGGAGCAGGTGGTAGACCAGGTGGGCTGCTCACATGACTGCGAAGAACAGGAAGCACTACGCTGGAAGCATGTGGGGGTAGTTCCACAACCTGACTGAGCGCCTGTGCGAGGGAAGTCGCTCCACGATTTGAATACGCAGCCCTAATATTCAACAATAATGAAGGCGTGAGATTATTGTAGGGCGCAGGAGATCCTATTCTCCTGAGTGGCGTCCACTCGTAGCTGATGAGAATATCCATCTGTTTCGGTGCTTCAATTTCATAGACCACCAACTCCGGATCATCTAAGCCAATGCGCACATGACCAAATGATTCCTGAAGGATAACTCGATTTCGGGTGTTAAAATTCAATTCCTGAGGCCCGAGTTTACGTACTTGAATGCTGCTATCGGGTTGAAATTGCCCAAAGTTGATTCGACCTTGGGCATAAATTATTTCAGCGCGGAGCATAACCAACAGGAATGCAAGCATTGATATCAATTTGTTATGTTTTATATTGATATATGAATTCATGAAAGAAGGTTAGACTTCAACTAGGGTTTGGAAGCTCCGAATACCATTTGGGAGAACCCATACCATTTGGGAGAACCGCATCTTCACAACTCGTCAATGGTTAGAATAAACTGGGATTTATACCGTCCGGATCGGGCATTATTCAAATTGAAGTTTCCGCCTATCCAGAGAAAATAAGAACCGCTTGTCTCGTGGAGTGTAACAGTTGAATTTGGTGTTTCAAAGAGGACGGAGGCGCTTTGATTTTCGATCGAACAACCACTCACTTTGTATTCTACTTCTACTTTGCCGCTGTCATTTTGATCAGAATATATGATCTCGTTAGGGATAAATGAAATTCGAACGACTCTGTTTGACGTACTGCTGATTTTCATCAATCCAGCATCCGAGCTACCCACAGGATCAATGCTGAGCTCTGTTCCACTTAAACCAACCGTACTAACAGTGAGGTTTCGGATGGTCAATAGGTGGGCATCTGCAATCAATTCAGACCCTACACTCACAACATCTACGATAAACTGACGACTACCCGACTGGCACAAACCCCATGAAACATGAAAGTTGAACAACAAAAAGACCAAGAAGGAAGCACATGAATAAGACATAAATGAACAATTATTGGTTACGCGCACAATACAAAGCGCTGAACAGCAGAATGATTCTGGGTGATTAGTTTAACCAGATAGACCCCCGACGAAAGCCCATGAGCTTCAAAGCGCATTTGTCCCATTCCTGCTGCGCTCGAAGGAACAGAGCTCTCCCAAATCAATCTGCCGCTCAAATCGCAAACCTCAATTCGTAATTCTGTCGATTCAGGTAAGAAATAACGAAACCAAACATAGGAACGGGCCGGATTGGGGAAGGGCGGGTAAAGCTCAGGGACATCAGGTCTGTAGAAATACTCCGGCTCCTGTTCAGATTCCATGATCACGATGCTATAAGGCCAACGTGTACTGAGATTTGGCCTGCCTTTACTTGTGCGCAGACTCGATTGATGTTGACCTGCTCCGGGTAGCTTCAAATTAAAAAGAGCCGAATGCTGATCTTTGAGCAGTGTTTTTTCCCAATCCTTAGCATTCGCAGCCTCTATTTTGTATTCTGTCTGTCTGCGCATCGGAACTGCCCTTCTATGGGTGTGATCCATCAGCACTGGATACCAATGATTGGGCCACCCTTCTGAGAATTGCCAGCCGATATGGCCAATCTTACCTGTAATGGGCGTACCTGACCTGCCTGCCTGAACAAATAATGGAATACTTCGATAAGGAGTTGGGGTGATTGGCAAAGAGTTGATCGACAAGGGCCAATATGAACCTTGTGCAGATAGCGTGTATAAAGATACCCAATCATCAGCTTGCGGGGGTAAAAAATAGGCATCGGATTCATCGCGACCCAATTTTCCTCCATCACCGAATGAGACATACCCTTGAGTGGACATACCATCTATGGAGTATGTCAGGTTGATTTGAAAGGGAGAAGATCTTCTAACAACTGCACCGACCTGATTCAACAATTTGGAATCGCCTCGAAATTTCAATATCGGATTCGGTGCATTCGCATGTATCCAGAAGGCTTGAAAGGGACGAATGATGGCAACACCTCCAGCCGTATCCTTGTAATTTCCGGTTTGTCCATTCCAATAGCGATAACCCCCAACATGGTCGTTCATAGAGGGATCCCAAGAATAAATTGTTTCATCAACACGCGTTCGCTGCCACAAATTAGAATTGGGGGCCCAATAAAGCGGGCTGGCTGTCGGGTTTCCGAGTAAATTCCAACCCGCATCTGATTCCATCATATCGGTATATATGGAATCTGGGGTTACCTGATTATTGGCATGGATTGATCTAGGCGTGAATGTCAGTTCTGGCGCGAAGTTGAACCATGTTTCCTGGTTTAAATGTGGCTCAACACCATTAATTAACAGGGTTTTGGGCAGTGAATCACGATAATTTCCTTGTATTCCATTTGGAAACAGAGCCCCATCGAATACATATACAGCCTGTCCCCGACCGCTAACTATTGAGTCGAACGGCGTTTGAATAGTCCTCCATGATTGAAGGTGGGTACCGGTATCCGATTCCAAAAAATGGAGCACATTGGGCTGCCAATTGGGGAATTCAGACCCCGAAACGCCTTGGATCACCACGCTGTCCAAGAAGTCTCGAAAGGAAGATCGTACCGGCGCACTGATCAACCTCCAACCACGTGTTCCTGTTAAGTGTTTTTCAATTCGCAAGTTGGGTTGGGATGATCCCATATTCACATAATGCCCCCCGGAGCCGATATTTAGAAAACCTGAGCCCTCAGTCGAGATCACCCCACCGTCATTGACGAGAAGACCGATACTTCCTGGAAAAATACCATCAAACGAAGTCGCCCCCAATGTACAAGAACCACCGTCCAAGATGCGCATTGTACCCGGTTGACTAATTTGGACACTGTTCATACCAATGTTCATAGGTTGCTGAATTATTGGCTGATCCCTACGTCTTGGCACCCATATCTGAGCAGTATCAGAGGGCACCTCTCGACGGCTCCAGTTCAGCGGCTCAAACCAGGTTCGTGCTTGATTGGGCCATCCACCTACCCAAACATCCGCCAACCCCCCATCAAGGCCTTGTGAATAAATACCACGCGAATAGGCCCCCACCCCAATAGGCTTGTTTAACCCGGGATACTGATTCTGCCAAGACAAGGACTGAGAATCGATTCTTGGGCCTGTAGTGTCACACGATGAGATGAGCAGTTTGTTTGAACCCGGAGAAACGGGCACCTGTACATCGCTAAACAACCCACCACCTCTGTATGTATGCGCACGAAATTCCCTTGGCATCCACAGCGCTGAGTCAAGTTCGGAATAGAAATTCAGGCGCACGCAATCAGGACCCCACGGAACTGATCGATTGAGTGCGTCGGTAAACCTATACGATACATCCAATTGGCTGGATGCCGAGGTTATGCCTCTGATCTCATCGATCACGAGTTGATGTGGCGTCACAACGCTTCCATCGGATATAAATAAGGTGTCCGTGGCCTTAAATCCCGATCTTGCGCCAGGTCCAGATGCGTAGGTAGGCGCGAAAATAGGTCCAAGACCTGCAGGAAGTCGACTTCGATCAAGGCGGTAACGAGAAGAATGGCTACCCTGAAATTGAATTTGTTCGACTTGCATGTTCTTTTTGTCGCCAGGGTAGGCCGACAAAAATCGAGCTGTTAGGGATCCTAAAGCGAGCTGGTGTCCTGGCCGAATTCCGGTTAAGGTAATATCAGCCATATTTATTTGACCCGAGTAGGCGACTTGCCCATTGAATTCTTTACCCGAGGCCGTGAAACTACCCTGGGCAACCACTGCCGTATCGCCCGAAAAAAACAGAAACCCGTTGGTGTCGAGGTCTGACCCCTGGCCCCAAAACCCTCTTCGGTTTTGCGAAATAATTGAAGCTGTGGTTGTTGGCGCACCGAAAAACGCGAGCCGATATTTAGACGCATCACGACCAATTAAGCGCAATGCAGTATCCAAAACGACCTGTTTTTGGTCGCCAGGATACTTGGAGCGAAAGTTTGCCCGAACAAAATCCAAAAAGACCTGATCGCCCGGACTTTGACCGATGATCTGCAGGTTAAAAGCAGAAATTTGGGCGTTCCTGCTCCCGTCATACAACTTGTTTTTGACACTGAAACTTCCAGAAATCCCAATAGACACACTTCTTTGGCCGTTCAGATCAACACCAGATAGTAGGGCACTGCGGTGAGAAGACGATGTGTGTCCCGTCACACAGGGCAAAATCTGGAGGCTCGGTGCGTTTATCTGGGTTGTTAAACTCCCCGAGCTTAAGCCCAAAGAAATTAATACGGCAGTCTCGGGTCTTAAGTTCAAAATCCGAGTTCTTCCGGCTTCCATAAAATAACCAATATCACCCCGGTATTGATTTCCATAAAAATCAGGAAGCACCCGAATATCATTTCCCCAGTCCTTGATCACCCTTTGGTTAGCGTTGATTACCGATATCTCTAAATCTGGGATTTCGTCGCCGCAAGGCAGGGAGGAATAGTTCGACGACCGAGTCGACAAAAACATCACCCCAATGCTTGAGTCACCCAAAAAACTACCTACTTTTTGAGCAAATCCAATCGTAGTCGTTGACTGCCCACCCAATGCCGAGGGTGAGAATATATGGGCACGACCCTGAACCGAGCTTCCCGCCACCACGTCATAATGCACAGCGTCTCTTCCCCCGAGCACCAAAGCTGTTGGTCTTATTCGTTTGTTTAGGCCAGTTGCCGACGATAGAAATTCAGCGGTAACCGATTGAATGGTCAATTCATCTTGGGTGAAAGTCAATCTACTGGCTTGTAGCGATGAGAAATCCGTGACTACTACGGATTTGTTGCCATTCCAGACTCTGTCTTGCCCATTAAAGATGCCAGAAATCACTGATAGTGGTTTTTGAACAGAAAAAGAAGATTCAATCGCCCTCCATCTTTGATCCGTACCAGGATCCAACTGCAATCGATATGAACCGGATCGACTCACCGACCAAAAACCCGATGAGTACTGCCCTCTGATTAGTAATGCAGCGTGGGGAAGTTCATAACCCTGCCAACCAGAAGGGCCTTGGGTCATTTGAACATTCAAACTAACGGTATCAATATGTTCAGCCCACTTTCCTCTATTGGTCTGAAGCTCAGCCTTAAACCGAAACATCTCACCAGCCCGCTGTTGTGCAGATGGCATTCCCAAACAGACTATTCTTCCTGAATCGATGGGCGACCAATCCAAGTGTCGACAAATCGTGGGACAATAGCCCATTGAACTGTCGGATCCACCCAACTTTCCCTCAGTAACAACTCCTGTACCGTTAATTCTATAGCTATATTCATACTCGGCTGAAGCATTACCTGCAATTTGGTAACTCCACAACACTGCCTTTTTTCGGTCACCAACCGAGGGCGATCGAAAACGCGCTTCGATCGGTTGAATGACAAGACTATCTCCACCGACGGGTAAGGGCCTCACAAACCAAGATTGGGAAAAAATAGCACCCAAGGTATTTCCATCATATTTTTTCGTGGTCATCTGAAAATCTCCCAGCAGATGTGCAATAGGCTTTTCTAAATTGAAGGTATCACTTGACGCTGAGAAGCTATCCAGTCCAAGCCGCAAACCCACCAGCAGCCGAAAACCTTGTCCACCTCTATTGAGGGAAATGGAATCTAGTCGTGCAGATCCCCTATTCAACGGGATTCGCAGACTACCGAATGCGATTGGGTTCTTTGGGTGACCAGCAGCTACCCCCACCAAAATGAGTGAATCCGAAAGATGTTCTAAAAGGCGGTAACGGTGATTGAATACCCCGACACCAGGTTTACCGGATCGGGCCCCCGAAATAGGAACCCCCGCTCGATTTCCCCATGGAGCGGGAGAATTTAACCATCCAATTGAGAATGGGATCGCAGAACCCCCATCGAGTAAATATCCTGACTGAGATTGAACATGAGCCCCACTTCTTTGTCCACCGCTGTTGCCCGAAGCACCTATTTCTCCGACTAAAATTGGATTGACTACCCCCAATTCGTAATGCATACTATCCGGTCCCCTAATAGAAAATGAAGTAATGAATAGTTTTTTCTTTGTTCCAATGCAAGGTGATCTGTAATTCAAAACAAGATTGCCCAAATAGATCTGGTCTGAAGACATAATTCCTGAAATGACCGGCAAGCGCGTATATCTCAACCCTGTGGTATCCATCCCAATAACCTGAGTCGTTCCATCAAACACCTTCGGAACATCCCTGATAAATCCGGAAATATTTAAGACTGCCTTTTCAAGATTGAGCGTGCTGCTGGTACAAGAAAGTGATTGTCCACCCGGAATTTGTGAGAAAGCACGCACCATCAAAGCTGTACCTGGCCTGTTGAATGCCAGGTGCACGGCAGTCGCGACAGAATGTGTCAGGTTTTTTACCGTATCGCCATACAATCGCACAGGGTATGCGGAAGGATAGAGCGCTGAAAAGCGCACAGGAAGTTGGCCCAAATAATCTGCAATTCGGTCGCGTTGTGTGAAGAGTTTGACCTCAAATTGAAATGTGTCGCCCGCACGATTGAAAATCATGGGATGCACCGGCAACCGCAAAAAAACGGGTTGCTGACTCACCCGGAGGCTAAATTGCACGGTTGATCCTTCCAGAAATACGCCCGACTGCGACAAAAGGTGGCTCCCAGTGCTGTTTCCACCTCGGGTGAAAGGTGGATCAATATTCCCATACCCATACAACAGCACAGGGCTAAGGTCATAGTGTATGGCAGAATCGCCCAATACCATGGAGGTATCCGATAAATATGCCCTCCTTAACTTACCAGACGCAGGGGAAATATAATAGGGCCTAGAAGACAGCAAGCGGATGAAGTCGTTGCCATAGGGTAAAGGATGAAATCTCATGGAGTCGCTGTGACATAAAACCGCCTCTTTACTTCCATTGTACATTTTATCGCAGGTTCTGAATGTGCCAGTTACGGTGAGAAGCGGCCGATACAGAATTAGCGTATCCGATGTTAAGCTCGACGTTGGAAATGGCGGATTTTGAGGCCATTGAACACTGAGCACAATCAGGCTCGATCGATTCAGCGTAAAATGTGGGAAAACGGCCTCTCCGCGCGTGAACATGGATAACGGGCTTCCGTACAGTCGATTCGCTGCCGATGAAAATTGAATTTGAATCTGGACGCCGATCTGATCGAAAAATTCGGCTTTCACCCCCCGTTGGTAGATCGCTTGGATTGCGCAGGTCAGCGAGTCACCGGCCCTTATGATGCTGGAGGTAATGTCTCGAGGCGAAGGTGGATTGCTCCATTGAAGCTGAATGATGGGTAAGGCGCCATCTAGAAGAATGCCCGAATGGGCCAGTAGATGATCTCCCCTGCCCTGACTTCCCAATCCTACCGCGCTATGAATTTCAGCTGTTGAACCATATCCCGCAAAAACCAGCGTAAAAGCCTCTTCAATTGTTGGGTCATACTGTATACTTGTTAAATGGGTTCGTCTTCGCGTACCAACAGACGCACTGATGAATGAAGCCTCACATGCCAACGGAGGAAAACTATCGTTGAAAGGTGAAGGCAGATCCACGATACCTATAAGTTCGGTTATATCCGATACCTGCGCATTTTTGTTGCCATCATAAGTTTTATTAGCCACTTTATACAACCCACTCAGCTTTAGAAAAGGAGGAAGTAGATTGAATGTGACCGTGGTATCATGGAGCCAAATTCCATCAACGAAACTTCTAACCCCCAGTCGGAGATTATCACCCCCTTTGCCAATCCACAAGCTTAAGAACCGTGAACATCCACGAATAACAGTATCTCGCGTATCACCTTGTAGATAGGAATATCCTCTTGGATTGAATGGTGTCCCAATCAGATAAAAATGGGCCAAGGAGGGGCTAACATAATCGGCCCTCCTGTTTCGAATGGTCAGGAATTCCACCTGTAGGGGAATTGTATCCCCTGAGCGCAATAGAGCAGAATGGAACAAAACTGAATCCTCAATATTCATCCTCGGAAGCAAATCATGACCATCGATATGGGAAGATTCTCGAGAAAGACAGTCGTTTCCTCCGTAGTCACCATTCCTAACAGTCCAACCAAAAACATCTCCGTTCGAATATATATTACCCAAGAACAGATCATAATATCCTGACAAGGGACCTGCGAGCACACAATAGACCAACTTTACGTTCTTTCCGACGCCCATTGATGCACCCACGAACTCAAGCCTTATGCTGTCAATCCAAACCAATCCTGAATCGGAAGGTAAAACCAACGCACTTAAATGGTTGGCCCCCATATTTGCAAGGGTCGACCCATCAAATGCCTTAGGCA
>VGGT01000008.1 GCA_016868485.1 Bacteroidota bacterium | reverse complement strand
GCTGAGCAAATCATCGCCCGAATAGACTTTAAAGCCGGCAGGGCGATGGCACAGAATGTCTGCAATTTGTCCAAAATCGCCTGATGCTTCTTTTGTTCCCACTATATTCGGGAAATCGTGGGCCAGGCGGAGTGTGGTTTCAGCGTTTAAATTACACCCAGTCCTGAATGGTACATTATAAAGAATGATGGGCAGGTCTGTCGCGTTGGCAACTTGGGCATAGTGGCGATAGAGTCCCTCTTGGGATGGGCGGTTGTAGTAGGGTGTAACCGACAAGAGTGCATCCACACCGGTTAAGTCAAATGACTTGATGTGCTCCAAAAGCTCATGGGTATCATTTCCACCCATACCCAAAACAAGCGGAATGCGGCCATTCAAACGGCCTCGAATGGTATCGAGAACAGCCTCACGATCATTTTTGCTGAGCGCGGGGGTTTCAGCTGTTGTGCCAAGGGCAACGATAAAATCGATGCCGCCATCCACCATAAAATCGACCATTGTTTGGAGCGCGCGATGTTCTACGTTCCCTTGGCTGTCAAATGGTGTGATCAGGGCAACGCCCGATCCTGTTAAGTTGAATTTCATAGACGGATATACTTTTCTATATACTTGACAATCCTTTGCGATGCCTCGGCCGCACTACAGGCTTCGGTCCACCGGCAGGTCAGCTGATAGTGGGGGAGTTCCTTGACCGGGTTGATGGCCACTCTGTAGGTCACGGGTGCCAGTAATTCGAGTGATTTCATGCTTGGGTGTGGGTCAGGACCCAGCTGAATGAGGTAGGCATAATGGTTGTCGACAACAACGCCTTTCACATTCGCGGGTGCTTGCCAGCGCAGATCCAGTTGTGATTGCCACATCGGAATAAACCAGTCCTCTACCCTTCCGGGTTCATAGGCAATGCATCGACAAACCCGGGGGTAAATCTGGGTTTTGAGTAATTGTGCAGTCTGCAATTGATGCGGATCCCGCGCATCAAAAAAAATGAGCCACGCGTTGGTCTTTTGAATAGCCAGCGCAGGTTTCCTTGTCTGCAAACGGTAGGTTTGCACCCAAAGAAAATGACGAATCCAATCGGGGTACTTCATGCGATGAGTTGTTCAAATTCGGATTCTGAAAGCAGTGGCACATTGAGTGCCTTGGCCTTTTCCAATTTACTGGGTCCAGCATCGCTACCAGATAGAAGGTAATTGGTCTTATTGCTTAAAGAGGATGCTACCCGACCACCATGTTGCTCGATAAGGGATTTTAGTTCCTCCCGTTCATGTCGTTCGAAGACACCACTCACCACAAAAGAGAGCCCCATTAATTTTTGGGAGCGATTGGAATCCGGTTCATTTTCTGAAACAGCGCTGAATTGAAGTCCAGAACGCTTCAGACGTTCTATCTGAAGCATATTTTCTGAGTCGGAAAACCAGCTCACCACTTGTTCGGCAATTTTCTCCCCGATATCATGCACGGATGTTAAGTCCTGCAGGCTTGCCGACGCCAATAAATCAATGCTGTTGAAGTGCTTGGCTAGATTTTTGGCGATGGTTTCGCCGACATGACGTATTCCTAAGGCGAACAAGACCCGCTGATAGGGTACTGATCGGGAAGCGGATAGACCGTCTAAAATAAGCTGTGCCGACTTTTTGCCCATGCGCTCCAGCGTGCTTAGCGCATCATGTTGCAAATCATAAAGGTCTGCAGGCTTGCGAACGAGTCCCTGCTGCCAGAGTAATTCGAGTGTTTCTTTTCCTAAACTGTTCAAATCCATGGCTTTTCTGGCCACAAAATGCTCTAAGAGGCCCAACTGCTGGGGCGGGCAATTTTTTGAATTGAAGCAATAATGAAGTGCTTCCAATCTCTGTAGCGGAGCCGCGCAACTCGGACAAGTCTGAGGGAAATGAATCGCTTCACGGCCCCGTTCACCGGTAGATGTGTCGATTCCGGTTATTTTAGGGATAATTTCGCCCCCCTTTTCGACCCAAACCCGGTCGTTTAGTCGAAGTCCCAGTCGTTCAATTTCGCCTTCATTGTAGAGCGATGCTCTTTTCACCGTGGTGCCGCCCAGCCATACCGGTGCTAAATTGGCTACGGGGGTAACCGCACCTGTGCGGCCCACTTGAAAATCCACCGAGATCAGATGCGTGGAGGCCGCTTGGGTTTTGTATTTGTAGGCTATGGCCCAACGCGGTGCTTTAGCGGTATGGCCTAATTCTTCTCGATCAGCATAGCTATTTACTTTCACCACAATTCCATCGATATCGAAATCAAGCGATTCCCGTTTCGTTTGCCATGAATGGATGAACCTAAAGATCAGTTCGAGATTGCCCGCACCACTGTTGTGGCTACAGACCGGAAATCCCCAGTTTATTGCATTGTTCAGCATCTCTTCTTGATCGCCGAGGGTGGATTTTTCTTGATTCCATGCGTAGAAATAAGCATCAAGCCCGCGCCTTTTCACCTCCATGGCATCCAATAATTTTAGACTCCCAGATGCAAAATTCCTTGGGTTGGCATAGGCCTCTTCACCGTTTTCGAGGCGCCTTCGATTTAATTCTTCGAATTTTGGTCTTCGGATGAATACTTCTCCGCGCACTTCCATTTTTGCCGGCCAGTCATTGCCCCTCAGTTGGATGGGAATACTGGGGATCGCTCGTATGTTGGCCGTAACCACATCACCTCTGTTGCCGTCGCCTCGGGTGATGGCTTGTACAAGTTCGCCATTTTCATAGGTTAAAGAAATCGCTACGCCATCAATCTTGAGTTCCGCAAGGTATGGGGTGGTTCTGCCCAGCAATTTTTGTACCCTTTGATCGAAGTCACGCAATTCGGATTCAGAATAAGTGTTGCCCAGCGACAGCATGGGTGTAGCGTGGTTCGCGCTTTCAAATCCTTCAAGGGGCTCACCGCCAACACGACGGGTTGGCGAATCAGGCTGGGTGTGGTGAGGCCAGCCATGTTCAAGTCCTGTGAGCTCGGAGAGGAGGTGGTCGAATTGCTGATCACTGATGATGGGTCGATCGAGCACATAATATCGGTAATTGTGGTCGTTGAGTTCTCGCGTGAGCGCGAGAATCCGATGCAGGGCTTGTTCCTCGTTCATTGGAAAATAACCCTCCAATATCGTAATTTGTTCCCATTAAGTCAGCGGATGGAACCGAAAAACTTGTACAGCCTCATGAAATGTTGGGGCATGAAATACATGCACTTTGCCCTGTTTTGGGGAATGTTTCTCTTAGCTGCTTGTCAACAGGATCGTCAATCCACATCACCTCCCAGCATTGAACTTCTGTCTGCTTTGGGTGCATTTGATGTACAGATTCCTGATACGGTTTCTTTTCAGGTTCGAATACGTTCCGATCAAGTACTCAACCGCGCCGTACTCCGTGTGCAAAGGCAAGATGGTGTTGCGCTTCTTCCGCCAATCGTTCGCTTTCTTTCGAACCAAGACACGACATTAGCATGGACTTTGGCGTTAACCGATTCGATGTTGCCTTCGGGTCAGTTTCAGTTGGTTTTACAGGCCTTTTCTGGCGATCAGACCCGTTCATTATTTATGCCGCTTCATATCCGGCCCGTTCCACGCCCATTTAATGGGGTGGTGTGGTTTACACGATCGGGAACGCTGGCTGCTGTTCAACGATGCGATTCACAAGGGATCATGGCACCGCTTGAATCGCACCTGGCTTTTGACCTGATTCAAGCGACTTCTGCTCCCGGATTACGGGAGGTTTGGTTGCGGGGACGAACATCCGCGACTCTGTGGCGATTTCATCTCGATTCAGGTTTAACGAGGCCTGTTTATAACACTGCATTCGATCCCGGTCAGTCGCCTTTTACGTTTTTGAGCAGTAGCGAGCAAGGTATTTATGCATCCCGCGGACTCGGGGATATTCTGCGCTTTTCGCACTCAGGGGCATTGGGAGGGCAATTTCTTATCCCTGCCGACTTTGTTCCCGTATTCAATTGCCGGGAGCAAGAACAGTTATTGGTGGAACTTCGCGCCCGTCCTCCTTCCTCCATACGCCGGATCAGAATTTACCACGCGGATTTTCAAGGAATCTTGAGGGAATTTACTGTGGGTGGGAATATTTTGGGGGCAGCGCGCATCGCGAACGATGCCTGGGTGTTGTTGATTGAGCAACAAAATACGGGTATAGGGAGGCTTTGGCGGTATCAACTGTCCGCTCAACAACTGCAAGAAGAGTCACCAAACAATATAGAGCATCGGTTTAAAGCCATTGTTCCCGGACGTGATGGATTTTGGCTGGCAGGGGTTAGCGGTATTTGGAATTTCCAACCTGCATTGGACGTTCAAAACGGGGCGTGGCAGCGACGATTTCAGGATGAGGTTTCGGATCTGCACTTCGATACACAATTCAGTAGGCTGGTTGGATGGAACGGCACAAGCGGCTACATTTGGAATCCTGATGTTGGTGGACGCATCGAGTGTCAGCTGCCCGATTCTATCCGTTTCGCATGTCCTTATTAACATGCATTAAGATGCTCGATTTTGCCGCCCATTCCCAGAACAATCCCTATTGGATGGACTGAAAAACACCCATCGAGGAGAACTTTTCAATTCGGTCGGCCACCAATTGCGCGGGTGTCCAGCCGTCAAACCCTGCCAGGGTCGAAATGAGGTGTTTGCGCAGAGTATCGGCCATGGCCTTTGGATCATTATGCGCTCCACCTCCTGGTTCCGGAATAATACCGTCGATCAGTCCGTGCCCCAGCATTTTTTCAGCCGTCAGTTGCAGCGCCTCAGCCGCCTGTTCTTTGTGATCCCAGCTGCGCCAAAGAATAGAACTGCACGATTCGGGTGAAATGACCGAATACCATGTATTCTCCAGCATAAATACCTTATTTCCAACGCCAATTCCAATGGCTCCTCCCGAAGCGCCCTCGCCAACGATGAGACAAATAACGGGAACTTTTAACCGCATCATTTCCTGGATGTTTCGCGCAATGGCTTCTGCCTGACCACGTTCTTCGGCTTCTAAGCCGGGAAAAGCACCGGGGGTGTCGATAAAGGTGATGATGGGTTTGCCGAATTTTTCAGCCATTTTCATCAGCCTGAGCGCCTTCCGATAACCCTCAGGATTGGCCATACCAAAATTTCGATATTGTCTCATTTTGGTGTTGATTCCCTTTTGGTGCCCAATGATCATCACGGTTTTGCCATCAAGCCGTGCGAAACCACCTACAATGGCTTTGTCGTCGCGAAATGATCGATCCCCATAAATTTCCAAGAAGTCGGTGCAGGTGTTCTCCGCGTAAAAAAGGGTGTAGGGTCGATCGGGGTGACGAGAAACCTGGACCCTTTGCCAACCTGAAAGTTTGCCGTACAGCGCATTTCGTTCGGCCATAAATTGATCCTCGAGTTCTTTAATGGCCGTAGAAAGATCGGTTTTGCCCTTGGCATGAATGCCTTTTAAGCGCTGCAACTCTTCGTGGAGTTCCTGAATGGGTTTTTCAAATTCTAGAAAATGCATGGGACGCAAAAATAAGGATCAACTTACTTTTTTGGACCTTTAGTTGGTCTAAACTCCATAAACTCTATTTTTGTGCATGGATTGGTCGGTGTTTCCATTTGTCATCATGCGCATAGGCGGACGCTATCTGATATTCGCAGGCAGTCTTTTTTTGATTTTCTACGTCTGGAAAGGTCGTGCCTGGGCATACAAGAAAATTCAAAATAAGTTCCCCAAAAATTCTGAATACTTGCGCGAGTTCTTTTATTCGGCACTTACAATTTCCATGTTTGCGGTCATGGGTGTCTTATTGTTGTACCATCCCTACATTCGTCCATTAACCACTCTGTATCCCCATATTTCAGACCGGGGTTGGTTTTATTATTTCGGGCTGTTTCCCGCCTTGTTTGTTGTTCATGATGCTTATTTTTACTTGATCCACAGGTTGATGCACACACCATTTCTATACAAGCATGTGCATAAGGTTCATCACAGGTCAACCAATCCTTCGCCTTGGGCTGCCTATTCTTTTCATCCTTTCGAAGCCCTACTTGAATTCGGCATTTTGCCCTTATTTTTGTTCACGATTCCCGTACACTTCACCCACATCATTTTGTTCTTTTTGGCCATGATTGCCTACAACGTCTATGGCCATCTCGGCTTTGAACTTTACCCCCGCGGTTTTTCGGACAGCAAATGGGGACGATGGGTCAATACCTCCGTCAACCACAACCAGCATCATCAGTATTTCACCGGAAATTACTCGCTCTATTTTTTGTTTTGGGACCGTTTATTGGGAACTTTGAGAAAGGACTACTCAGAGAAGTACGAGGAAGTATGTTTTCGACGCGATCGATTGGGCGAAATGCGCATGAAAGGGTCCGTTTCGGGCCCGACCAGTATTTCTAAGAGTTATAACGCCAATATTTCTTGATGCAACCGCACTATGCCATACCGGTTGGGTCCCAAGTCTGGTGGTTGGGATTTGTATTTTTGATTGTTTATTCGGCTGGTATTTGGTGGTGGTCGAAGAGCCCTCGTGTCAAAAATCGACGACTTTGGGAACGGGTTTGGGGAATCATGATTTTTGCATCGTGGATGAGTGCCGAAATTTTTATGGCCTATAAAGGTTGGTGGCGGCTCAACAATGACCTTCCCCTTCAATTATGCGGCATTTCAAATCTTTTGTCGATCAGTGTGCTCTTATTTCGGGAGAAACGTTTTTTCATCCCGCTGTTTTTTTGGGGGACTGTAGGGGGTATACAGGCCTTGCTTACGCCGCAGGTAACGGCTGGTAACCATCCCTTGTTGATCGCTGAGTACTATGTTTATCATACCTCAATCATTTTAGTTCCGCTGTATATGATTCGGGTGCACGGCTGGCGCTTAAAGCGCTACGATTGGCTGAAGGCGCTGCTTTACAACAATCTTTTGCTCGTTCCCATTTTTGGCGTGAACCTCTGGCTGGGCGCCAACTATATGTATCTGATTGAACCACCCCATGTCGATAATCCGCTGATCATTGGTGAATGGCCCTACTACATTTTGGGCTTTGAAGCAGCGGCTCTGCTGCATTATTACTTCTTGTCCGTGCTTTTTCGTGCCCATTGGAAGCCAGCACCTGCGCTTGAATTAGTCAACGCTAAAAATTAGTTAAATGGAAATGATTGCGGCTTTGGTCACCCTAACACTCTTGGAGATTGTTTTGGGTATCGACAACATTATTTTTATTACGCTGCTCACCCGGCATGTTTCTGGGGATGAAGGCAAGCAATTGCGCAGGACCGGTTTGGCCCTGGCTCTGATTTTTAGGTTGATGATGCTCATGGGTCTTTCCTATTTAATGGGGTTAAACCAGATTTTATTTAACCTCGATGACAAGGGCATCAGCATTCGCGATCTAATCCTCATGTTGGGCGGGTTATTTTTATTGGCCAAAAGCACATTAGAACTTCATAAAAAGGTGAATGATCCCAACCACATAAAGGGTGAGACCTCCGAATCTGCCATTCCGAGCAAGTCCAATCGAAAAAGTTGGATATTGGCCCAAATCGTCATGATTGACCTTATTTTCTCGGTTGATTCAATTTTAACGGCCGTCGGCCTCAGCAATGAACTTTGGCTGATGATAACGGCCGTTGTGCTGTCTATGGCCGTCATGGCTTGGCTGGCAGAACCCATTCAAAGTTTTGTTACAGAAAATCCCGGAATGCAGATCTTGGCTATGTCATTCCTGATGCTCATTGGTTTTATGCTCTTGCTCGAAGGTTTTCACTTCGATTTGCCCAAAGGCTATTTGTATTTCGCACTTTGTTTTTCGTTGAGCGTTGAATTGTTGCGGCAAAGATGGGAGCGAAAATCGGGTGCCTAGGTTTGAGACTCACTCCCTTCATCGTATCTTTGCAACTTTGTTTTTGCCTTCTTAGCTCAGCTGGTAGAGCAACTCATTCGTAATGAGTAGGTCGCAGGTTCGAATCCCGTAGAAGGCTCTAAATCCTTTTGAGCTTATTCGAATGACATGCTTCGGTGAAGATGATTAAGGCCTGCTGACTAAACTAAAAATATGGATATGAACCCAACATCTTCTGGAAAATGCCCCGTCATGCACGGAGCCAACACCCAATCGCAGCACTCGGTAACCTCTTGGTGGCCTAAAACACTGAACCTCGACATCTTGCACCAGCACGATGCCAAATCCAACCCCAATGATCCTCATTTCAACTACCGCGAGGCGTTTGCTTCCTTAGATTACGAGGGTCTTAAGGCAGATCTTAAGGCGTTGATGACCGAAAGCCAAGATTGGTGGCCCGCCGATTGGGGGCATTACGGTGGATTGATGATTCGAATGGCCTGGCATGCAGCGGGTACCTATCGCACCTCCGATGGACGGGGAGGAAGCAACACCGGCAATTTACGCTTTGCACCACTCAACAGTTGGCCCGACAATACAAACCTCGACAAAGCCCGACGATTGTTGTGGCCCATCAAGAAGAAATACGGCAACAAAATTTCATGGGCAGATCTGATGATTTTGGCGGGAAACATGGCCTACGAGTCGATGGGCTTCAAGCTCTTTGGATTTGGCGGAGGTCGTGAGGATATTTGGCATCCAGAAAAAGATGTGTATTGGGGCGGGGAGCAAGAATGGTTGGGTAAATCGAGGTATGCCAATCCGGCCGACAGCAATTCTTTGGAAAATCCCTTGGCTGCTGTTCAGATGGGTTTAATTTACGTGAATCCAGAAGGAGTAGATGGCAAGCCGGACCCTCTGCGCACAGCACATGATGTGCGCACAACATTTGCCCGAATGGCCATGAACGATGAAGAAACGGTTGCACTTACAGCCGGCGGACATACAGTGGGTAAAGCGCATGGAAATGGTGATGCATCGGCGCTTGGACCCAATCCGGAGGCGGGTGCCCTACACGAACAAGCCATGGGATGGCATAATCCAGCCGGAACGGGAAATGGTGTGCACGCCATTACGAGTGGTTTGGAGGGTGCATGGACATCAACTCCTGATCGTTGGAATCGAACCTATTTTCATCTTTTGCTCAACCACGATTGGGAGCTGAAAAAAAGTCCAGCGGGTGCCTGGCAATGGGAACCCGTGCACATGAAGGATGAAGATAAGCCGGTTGATGCATACAACCCTCAGATTCGTCGCAACCCCATCATGACCGATGCGGATATGGCGATGAAAATGGACCCCGAATACAGAAAAATATCCGAGCGCTTTCACCAAGATCCAGCCTATTTTGAAGAAGTGTTTGCACGTGCTTGGTTTAAGCTCACCCACCGTGATTTGGGCCCTCGTGCACGTTATTTGGGCCCAGATGTTCCTCAGGAGGACTTGATTTGGCAAGATCCAATTCCAGCCGCTCCTTATCAGCCAACGGCTGAACAGATCAGCAGTTTGAAGAGTCGAATTCTGTCCTCGGGGCTGACCTCTTCTGAGCTCATCAGCACGGCTTGGGATAGTGCCCGAACCTTCCGATCATCGGATTACAGGGGCGGGGCCAATGGTGCCCGTATTAGACTTGAACCCCAAAGAAATTGGGTGGGCAATGAACCTGTCCGTCTAAATAAGGTCTTAACGACGCTCAACGAAATTCAATCTTCGTGTGGTTTCCCCGTTTCGATGGCGGATCTGATTGTATTAGGGGGAACTGCAGCCATCGAGCAGGCTGCCCGCCATGCAGGTGTGGAGGTAGCGGTGCCCTTTACCGCAGGCCGCGGAGACGCAACGGCTGAAGGCACCGACGCTGGGTCTTTTTCAGTCTTGGAGCCGATCCACGATGGATTCAGAAATTGGTTGAAGGCACATTATGCATCGGCTCCTGAGGAGTTGTTGCTCGATCGGGCCCAACTCATGGGGCTTACTGCGCCTGAAATGACTGTTTTGGTCGGTGGATTGCGTGTACTGGGCGTCAACCATGGTGGATCTGGGCATGGTGTATTCACGGATCGGGTGGGATCGCTCACCAATGATTTCTTTGTGAATCTCACCGAAATGCGCTACAAATGGGAGCCGGTCGCTGATAACCTTTATCATGTTGTGGATCGGAAATCGGGTCAAATTCGCTGGTCGGCTACACGGGTTGATTTGGTGTTTGGATCAAATTCTATACTGAGGGCTTATGCGGAGTTATATGCGCAGGATGACAACCAATCCAAATTTGTGCATGATTTTGTGCGTGCCTGGGCAAAGGTGATGAATGCTGATTTGTACGCCTGAGCATGGGTAACATGACGAGCCATTCATCGGCTTTTCAGGAGATTGTTTCCTTTAGGCGATCCAATCGTTCATTTGACCCGGGTGTTTCTGTACCAGAGGAGGTCATCAAGCGTGCACTCGATCAGGCGGTATTGTCGCCGAACAGCAGCAATATGCAATTGTGGTCGTTTCACTGGATCCAATCGGAGGCTGTTCTTGAAAAGATTGTTCCCTTGTGTCTAAACCAGCAAGCAGCAAAAACGGCCAAACAAATGGTCGTTTTTGCCGCTCGGCGGGATTTATGGAAATCGCGTGCCGCATGGAATCTTGATCAAATCAAAAAGGGCATTCAGGGAGAACCCAACGGATTGCAGAAAGCTGGCTTGCGGTATTATGGAAAACTCATGCCGTTCCTCTATGCCAACGATCCGTTTGGATTTATGGGTCTCTTACGCATGTCTATTTCCTTTTTTGCAGGTATGTTCAGACCATTTTACAGAACAGGAGGCGTTTCTTCGCAAAGAATCATGGTCCACAAATCATGTGCGCTGGCTGCCCAGACTTTTATGCTATCCATTGCAGCGGAGGGCTTTCACACCTGCCCAATGGAGGGTTTCGATGAAGTTCGGGTAAAGCGGCTTTTACAATTACCGCGTGGCGCTGAAATCACGATGATCGTTTCGGTCGGTTTGGGTACCGAAAAAGGTGTTTGGGGCCCACGGTTTCGTGTGCCCCATTCAGAGGTGGTGTTTGTTCACTGATTCTATTTTGCGGACTTTGGCTTCAATCTCAGTACAAGTCGGTGCTTGAGCACGAGAGCAAACGAGATTTTACTGCCCTAATAATAAAGCCCGATGCATACGCATCGGGCTTTGATTGTTTTGGCGGAGAGAGAGGGATTCGAACCCCCGGAGGTTTAACCCTCAACGGTTTTCAAGACCGCCGCAATCGACCACTCTGCCATCTCTCCGCTGCAAAAGTAGTGAAAATTGACCTTGGTTGGTTGCCAAAAATTGATTCAATTCAAGGCTGATTTCGGTGATGTTTCGGCTTAAGTTCGGGTGATTCTGTTGAAGCGAATCGTTAGCATCAGCGCAGAGCAGGCGAGGCCTAGGCCTAAGGCAGACCAAATGCCTTCCACCCCGTAGGAAAGCACATTAGATAGAAACCAAGCCAAGGGAAGGGCGATCAGCCAATACGCGAGCAGCACATAAATGGTGGGCATTCTGACATCCTCCATCCCCCTTAATAGGCCAACACCTACTGCTTGTATGCCATCGGCCAATTGAAATGCTGCCGCAATAATCAATAAGCGGGCAGCCACTTGAATGACTTTTGGGTCATTGATGTATAATGCAGGCAATTCCATGCGCAGAAACCAAAATAAAACCCCACAAAAGCCCATAAATGCAGCGGAAAGGGCGAGCGCAGAAAAGCCTGATCTGCGCGCTGATTGAAGGTCGCCTCTTCCTCTGGCCTGTCCAATTCGAATGGCACCTGCCGATGAAATGCCGAAAGACACCATAAAACTGATGCTGGCCAGATTAATGGCTATTTGATGCGCAGCGAGTGAAACGCTACCGAGATGGCCAATCATGAGCGCAGCCAAACTGAATGCTGATGTTTCAGCCAGGTACTGCAAGGATCCCGGTACCCCCAACTTGAGAATTCTTTTGAGGGTTGAATGGCAATAATCAGACAAGCGCCAATGCAAGATGCGAAAGGCACGAAGCCTTGCACCGTAAGCCATAATGCCCAACATGATCAATGCCGAGGCTGTCCTGCTTAAAGTGGTGGCCCAAGCCGCACCTTCAAGTCCCATTTTTGGAAATCCCCAGTTACCATAGATTAACAACCAATTCCCAAAAACATTGAGGGGAATCATGATCAGGCCGATTATTAATGGTGGATACATGATTTCAAGCCCTTCACTAAACTGCCTCAGACCCTGAAACAGCATAATGGGAAGCATAGAGAGTACGACAATTTGAAGATAGGGTTGAGCCAAAGCCACCACCTTGTCGGGTTGCCCCAGCAGATGCATCAGAAAGGTCGACGGATACATGGTGCCCACCAAAAGCAATCCAACCACCCCGGCGATGATCAGGCCATTTTTGAGGGTTTTTTCGAGTAAATGGTCATCACCTGCACTTTTGGCCATCGAAGCGAGCGGAGAGATCACGAACATGAGACTCATAGCGCACACCATGGGTACGAAAAATAGACCAGACGACAGCGCCACTGCGGCGAGGTGATCCGCACCCAATGGGCCAATCATAATGGAATCGATAACGGATAGCGCCACTTGGCTTAATTGACCCAAAACAACAGGCCAAGCCAGCAGCACAATACGCTTCCATTCCTGTCCACCCATAGCGCTGCAAAAATGCGCGAAAATTGGCGTTTAGGAAGCTTTATTTTGATAACGAACCCTACGCAAATCGAGCAGGTCTAAGGGGTGGGCCGGAAGGCCGTGCACATATTTCTGTTCCAGGCGCAAGGTTTGGTCGTAATACAACACAATAAAAGGCGTTTCGGCAAGAAGCATGGAGTCCATGCGTTCATAAAGGCGAAATCTGAGGTGCTCATCGGTGGTTTCGAGCGCTTGTTCATACCAAGCATCATACTGAGGATGAGCGAATCGGGTATAGTTGGGGCCATTGGGAGCGGCATAACCAGAATACCCCAATGCCAAGTAATTTTCGGCATCCGGGTAATCGGCAATCCAACTCCCGCGAAACACACCGCGCTCACCTTTATTGATCATCTGACGTAAGGTGGGGCCCGGACTGGCTTCGAGTTCCACGACGACCCCGATCTGCGCCAATTGGTCCTGAACAAAAACGGCCATATCCATATAGGAAGGATTGGTAGCCAGTGTAAATCGGATGCTTCCGCTGATGTAGCCTTTCTCTTTTAAAATCTGTCGTGCTTGTTCAACATTAGCTGAGGGCGTACGTTTCTTTTCATGCAGGGCAGAACCTGTCGAATGGGTACTGATGGGCTTGGAACTCGGGTCAATCGATCCTGGAAGTCCAGGAGGTATGAGTCCACCATAGGCTGGAATGCCTATCCCTCCACGCAAATAACGAACAAGTTTCTCCCGGTTGATGGCCAACGAAAGTGCTTTGCGAACCAGTGGGTCCTGTAGCGCAGGATGACAGGCCTCCAGCTGCTTGTCGTTGAGTATACCCAGGTATTCCGTATTCAGATAGGGGGCACGCACCACGTTAAATCGTTCGCCATACTCCGATCGCAATTCATTGTTTTTTAAAAACAGCTCATCGCGAAAAGCGGGCTCCACCCCGTTCAAAAACTCCAGTTCTCCGCTCAGAAAGGCTAGAAATGCAGATTGTTTGTCGGCCAAAAATTTAATATGAACAGCTTCTAACCACGGAAGGCGTTTCCCATTTTCCACTTCAAAATATCGTGGGTTCTTATGGAGAATTAGGCCATCTCCCGGTCGATAATAGGCCAATTGAAATGGTCCACTCCCAACCGGATGAATGCCCATCGACTGCCCATAAAGGGCTACTGCTTCTTTTGCAACTATGCTGCAATAGGCCATGCCCAACATGCCGAGAATGGGTGGGAACGGTCGGATCAACCGCAGTTCAAAAACGCTGTCGTTTGGCGCGTAAAATCCATCTCCTGCCAATTTGCCTTGAAAAATCCATGCACCAGGTGAGGCCAGGCTGGGTTCACAAAGACGACGTAAACTGAAAACGACGTCATGCGCCGTCAGCTTTCGACCAGAAGTTCCTTGAAAACAAGGGTCGTGGTGAAATAGAACGTCCCTTCTAAGAAAAAACCGATACAACTTGCCCTGATCCATGATTTCCCAGTGCGTAGAAAGTTGGGGTTGAACATTCAGGTTTTCATCGACCCGTACCAGGGTGCTGAAGAGCTGGGCGACGGCCCGAATATTGGCTTGGTCTCTGGCAAACGCCGGGTCGAGTGAACTGATACCGCCTTCCTGATTGTAGCGGAACACGCGACGATTCACCGAATGATCGGGTGCGGTGCAAGATGCCCCTATAAAAAGGGTATAAAAAAGTCCTACAAAAACTATCGAGATTGTCGAATAGCGCCTTAATTTTGTAGGTTGCTTCATGCCCGCTAAATAAACACATTTCAACCCATTCCAGACACTTTATGGCCCGAATTATAGCTATTGCCAACCAAAAGGGAGGAGTCGGCAAAACAACGACAGCCATCAATTTGGCCAGCAGTTTGGCGGTCCTGGAATACCGAACCTTGTTGGTTGATGCTGATCCGCAGGCCAATGCTACTTCTGGTATCGGTATAGACCCGCGTTTGGTGAAAACGGGCTTATATGAATGTATGGTCAACGAAGTGCCCGTACAAAACAACATCATTGAAACCGATGTGCCCAACCTTTATCTTCTGCCAGCCACCATTGATTTGGTGGGTGCGGAAATCGAATTGGTCAATCGGCCGGCCCGTGAATACATCATGCAACGGGTTTTGGCGCAGGTACGCGAGCAATATGAATTTGTGATCATCGATTGTAGTCCATCGCTCGGACTCATCACCATCAACGCGCTAACGGCGGCAGATTCGGTAGTGATACCCGTTCAATGTGAGTATTTTGCCCTTGAAGGTTTGGGAAAACTACTAAACACCATCAAGATTGTTCAGAATCGCTTTCAGGAGCAGTTGCAAATCGAAGGAATCTTGCTGACCATGTATGATCCCCGCTTACGCCTGTCTAATCAGATTGTGGACGATGTTCGCCAAAATCTGTCGGCCATTACATTCGATACGCTTATTCATCGGAATATTCGTTTAAGTGAGGCGCCCAGCTTTGGACGCTCAGCCATTATGCACGATGCAGCCAGTAAAGGGGCCATTAATTACCTGAATTTGGCTCGAGAAATTCTACAAAAAAACAACCTCACAAGAGTGGCTATCGAACAGGACCCGCAAGTGAATTAAAATGAACATGAATCAAAACCGAAGAAATGCCCTCGGAAGGGGATTGAATGCGCTGCTGTCTGCAACAGATGCGGAAAATCTGATGGTTCAGGCTACCTCCAATTCGATGATCCCGGTCCAGCAGATTGAAACCAATCCGCTTCAACCACGGACCGATTTCGATGAAAAGGCCCTCAAAGAATTATCGGCCTCTATAAAAATACACGGAGTGATACAGCCGCTTACGGTTCGCCGGTTGGCAGCAGGTCAATACCAGCTTATTTCGGGTGAACGCAGACTCAGGGCATCCCGATTGGCTGGCATGAAAGAGGTTCCCGCCTATGTGATTGATGCTACCCACCAAAGCATGTTGGAAATGGCTTTAGTTGAGAATATTCAACGGGCCGACCTCAACCCGATGGAAATTGCCATCAGTTTGAGTCGACTCCAGGAGGAGTGCCAAGTCATTCATGAAGAATTGGGTGATCGCGTAGGGAAGGATCGAAGTACGGTCTCCAATTACATGAGGTTATTGAAGCTGCCTCCAGAAATACAATCGGGTATACGCGACGGAAAATTGGATATGGGACATGCCAAGGCGCTCATGGGTCTTGATCGGGTAGAGGTACTCTTGGAAGTATATCGTCGTGCAGTGGCGCAAAAAATGAGTGTTCGGCAACTCGAGGCTTTGGTTAAATCCATGAAGGAAGGCAGTAGCCGTAAAAAATCAGCCCTTCATTCACCGAACACCCCTTCCGAATACCGAATCAGTCAAGAGCAACTGAAACGACAATTTGAATCAGCCGTACAAATCAAGGTTAATGGCAAGGGTGGAGGGGAAATCAGCATTCCCTTCAGCGACCCTTCCGACTTGAATCGGCTGCTCGATATGCTTTTAGAGGCATGATCAACCATCCAACATGCTCGTTTTTTTTGGTGCTGTTCTGCTGGTTTTGTTCTCCGCTTGTCGCTGCACAACAATCCACTGGGGTGCCATCTGATTCGCTTTATCGCATTCGGGTTAAGCAGGCCACGCACAAATCACTCTTGATCCCGGGCTGGGGGCAAGCCTACAACCGCAGTTATTGGAAGATTCCTGTTGTTTATGGCCTAATAGGAATTTCAGGGGCTCAGGCAATGTCCTACCATAAGCAATACATACGTTACCGCGATGCCTACCGAATTCGGGTTGACGGTGATTCCCTGACTATCGATGAATATGCCCTCACCCAAACCAATGCGTTGTTAAAGAGCAATCGGGATGCTTTCCGACAAGGCCGTGATTCCTTTTTTCTACTTACATTGGGAGCCTATCTGCTTCAAGTCGTTGATGCAGCCGTTGATGCCCATTTGAGTTCTTTTACAGTGGGCGACGATTTGAGCTTGCGGTGGGATGTGGCCCCAGCCCGATGGCTTGGCGGCCCCGGTGGCCACAGTGGAAGTGCAGGTTTGGGTTTGGGAAATGGAGTCGGTTTTCAACTAGGTCTTGTATATCATTTTTAATAGGCAAATTTGTGATGCGAATTGGTCTTTTGGGTTACGGAAAAATGGGGAAAGCCATTCATCGAAGGGCAAATGAACTAGGATTCGAGGTGGTATGGCACAGTCCAGCACAATCAACTGATCCTTTGGTTTTTGAGTTTCCCGAAGATGTACCCGATTTGGACGTTGTTATTGAATTTTCAGCACCCTCTGCCGCAACCGGGCACATTAGAGCTTGCCTGGAACGTGGAATACCTGTGGTTGTAGGCACAACGGGTTGGTATGCCGACTATGATCAATTATCCGATTTGTGTACCGCTCAAGGAGGAGCCATGTTGTGCGCCACCAATTTCTCGGTAGGTGTTCATCTATTTTGGGAATTTGCTGAACGCATGACACAATGGATGAAACCTTGGACGAACTACCAAATCGGGATTGAAGAAATACACCACACCGAAAAAAAAGATGCTCCGAGCGGCACGGCCTTGACCTTAAGGCAGCGGGTGGCTGCTCAGTTAGCATCTTCTGCGCCGAACAATGCATTTTCGGCGGATATTCCGATTATATCGCACAGAACAGATGGGGTCGTGGGTACCCACCAATTGATTTTTCGTTCATACCGTGATGAGATTAGCCTGCAGCACCAAGCTTTCGACCGCGATGCCTTTGCAGAAGGGGCATTGCGTGCGGCCCGCTGGATTATCGGCAAGACCGGTGTTTTTGATTTTGGCGATGTCCTAAAAGAACAAATTGGATCGACTGCCCAATCTGGGGCTTAAGGATTAAGCGAACAAACCAGGGGTATAGCCTGGGGGTGTTAATCCCAAGTGTTTGTAGGCGGCTTCTGTGGCCTCCCGACCCCGGGGTGTTCTTTTGAGGTAGCCTTCCTGAATCAGGAAGGGCTCGTAGACTTCCTCAATGGTTCCTGGATCTTCACCGACAGCAGTGGCAATTGTTGTGAGGCCCACAGGCCCGCCTTTAAACTTCTCCACGACCGTCCGGAGGATGCGGTTGTCCATTTCATCCAACCCATGTTGGTCGACGTGCAGCGCCTCAAGAGCAATTTTTGCTATATCGGAGGTAATGATTCCCTTTCCTTTTACTTGCGCATAATCGCGTGTTCGCCTCAGGAGGGCATTCGCAATTCGGGGTGTTCCACGCGATCTGCGCGCAATTTCAAAGGCACCCGGTTCCTCAATCGGTACTTTCAAAATGTCTGCTGAGCGCAACACAATAGTTGTTAGGAGTTTAGCATCGTAGTATTCAAGTCGTGCATTAATACCAAAGCGTGCCCGTAGGGGTGAGGTCAGGAGGCCCGATCGGGTGGTGGCCCCTATGAGGGTAAACGGATTGAGGGTAATTTGGACGCTCCGGGCGTTCGGCCCACTGTCGATCATGATATCGATGCGGTAATCTTCCATGGCCGAATAGAGGTACTCCTCAACAACCGGACTCAGCCGGTGAATTTCATCGATAAACAAGACATCACCCGTATCGAGCCCTGTTAACAGACCTGCCAAATCACCCGGTTTTTCCAAAACTGGGCCACTTGATATCTTAATGCCCGCTTCCATTTCGTTGGCGATGATGTGGGCCAGGGTTGTTTTGCCCAAGCCGGGAGGACCGTGAAGCAACACATGATCGAGCGACTCGGAACGCATCCGTGCGGCCTGCACAAAAACACCCAGGTTGGCCAGAATTTCCTTCTGACCGGTGAAATCATCGAAACTCCGTGGACGAAGAAAACGCTCCAATTCGCGCTCTTGCTGATCTTGTACGGGCGATTCGCTGTTGGTGAGTGGATTCCTCGACATTCATCCAAAAATAGAGGGAAATTGTCGGCCTACCTACTTATTATTGCATTTCCAAACAAAAAAGGCATTGACGTCCGATTCATTGGTGGTTATTCCCACCTACAACGAAAAAGAAAACATCGTGGCGATGTTGGATCGGGTTTTTTCCCTAACTCCGGCTTTCGACGTATTGGTGGTCGATGATGGCTCACCCGACGGCACTGCCGGCTTGGTGAAGGCGAAAATGACCCTGTATACTGGGCGATTGCATCTACTGGAGCGGTCGGGTAAACAGGGTTTGGGTACAGCTTATATTGCCGCCTTTAAATGGGCATTGGATCGACCCTATGAATACATTTTTGAGATGGATTGCGATTTTTCCCACAATCCCAATGATTTGCCGCGCCTTCGTATGGCCTGTGTTTCAGGTGCCGACCTGGCGGTTGGCTCGAGATACATCTCCGGAATCAATGTGGTGAATTGGCCCCTGAGTCGCGTTCTTCTCTCTGTTTTTGCATCACGCTACGTTCAACTCATCACGGGCATGCCGGTGAATGATGCCACGGCGGGCTTTAAATGCTACCGACGAAAGGTGTTGGCGTACATCAACTTAAACGAAATCAAATTCGTGGGATACGCTTTCCAAATCGAAATGAAATTCAAAGCTTGGTTTTATGGATTCAAGATAGATGAAGTCCCAATAGTTTTTACAGACCGAACGCTTGGTCAGAGTAAGATGACACGAGGCATCGTTAAAGAAGCGGCTTTTGGCGTTCTCCAATTGAAATGGTGGAGTTTATGGGCAAAGGGCAGGGGAAGTTGCGGCGAACCGATGCCATGATTCCACAAACAGCATTATGATTCACTCCCTTGAAGGCCTTTGGAATGCCGACCCTTCCAAAAGGAAACAACAAAATTTCTTTTTGGTTGCGGGGCCTTGTGTCACGGAATCGACAGATTTATGCCTCGAAGTCGCCTCAAAAGTTAAGATGCTCTGTGAACGATTACAGATACCTTATGTCTTCAAGGCGTCTTATCGAAAGGCAAACCGCAGTAGTTTGCGCTCCTATACGGGCCCGGGTGATGAAGCGGGTCTCCAAGCACTTTCTGAGGTCCGAAAGCAATTGTCTATTCCCGTTCTCACCGATATTCACGAGGCCCATGAAGCCGCCATGGCCGCCGAAGTCGCTGATGTGCTCCAGATACCTGCTTTTTTGTGTCGACAAACCGATCTTCTCCAAGCAGCCGGGGCAACCGCTAAAGGGGTAAACATTAAAAAGGGGCAATTTTCATCGGCGGCCTCTATGCAATTCGCTGTCGAAAAAGTGTTGGCCACGGGAAACCCAAAAATCTGGTTAACGGAGCGGGGAAACTCATTCGGCTACCAAGATCTGGTTGTGGATTTCAGGAACATTCATGATATGCAACAACTAAACGTGCCGGTGTTGATGGATGTGACGCATGCGCTTCAAATCCCTAATCAGGCCATTGGCGTTACCGGAGGCAGGCCCGAGTTGATTCCATTGATCGCCAGGGCCGCCGTGGCCGCTGGGGCCGACGGATTGTTTATCGAAACACATCCCAATCCTTCAAAAGCCCTTTCGGATGGCGCCAATATGCTGCCGCTTAGCGATTTGCCTCAGCTTTTGGAAGTCTTGGTCCGGATCAGAAAGGCCGTCTAGGATCTGAGGCCAGAATTCAAGTTCGCAGACTACAGCGAGCTCAGTGTATGATCTCTTGAGCCAATAGGTTGCTCAGTGTATGATCTATTGCGACTACCTGCAGCTAAGTGTATGGTCTATTGCGACTACAAGCAGCTATGTGTATGAAGTATTGAAACTATAGGTAGCTCGGATTATAAACATTACGCATTAGTCGGGCAAAACCACAAAGGACGTCCGTCTGTTTTTGCTCCTACCGGTTTGGGACTCATTTTCGGAAATGGGTCGTGATTCCCCATATCCTTTGTAGCTCATTCTTTTGGGATCAACACCTTGGACAACAAGGGCATCGTAAACACTTTTGGCACGTTTGCTCGACAGCTCCAAATTGGCCATATCCGAACCAACATCATCGGTATGACCCTGAATTTCCAGGCGGATGCCCCTATTCTGCCTTAGAAAATCGGCTAACTTGAGGATTTCAGCGCGTGAAAAGGTATCCAGTTGGGATTCATTGGGGGCGAAAAACACATTTTGTAGGATCACCTCACGACCCGCCCGAATGGGAGATAAGGGAACCAAATAACGCTTGTTGGCCGTATCCGTATTCAGGTCAAAATGTTGGCTATGAAACAAAAATCCACTCTTTTGAACCTGCAAGGCATAGCGTTCGCCGCGGGGCAGACTCGTTAAAAAGCTGCCATCAGCAGGAAGGGTCTGCGCTTTAAATACAGATACTTGGTCCGACAAGCGAATGA
>VGGT01000007.1 GCA_016868485.1 Bacteroidota bacterium | reverse complement strand
AATCGAACGCCTTGATCCGTTGAAATTCACTCTAATTTACCCACTTCGTTTTTGTCTTTTTGCCGCTTGGGCTGTTGGGTGGGCTACTCAAGTGCATGCCCAAGAGCCCATCATGCAATCGCTAGACCTATCGAAAGAAGGCAGAGACCCTCAAATAGAAGGTGAAAAGCACTTTCGCAATTTAATGCAACTCACCTTCGGTGGTGATAATGCAGAAGCCTACTGGAGCTTCGACAGCAAACGCTTGGTGTTTCAGTCCAATTTCCAGGATTGGAAGGTGGAGTGCGACCAAATCTTCATGTTCGATGTTTTGAGACAGGGCGTTCGCCCCCGGATGGTCAGTACAGGTTTAGGCCGTACCACTTGTGCTTATTTTATGCCCGGCGACAGCACTTTTCTGTATGCGTCGACCCACTTGGCAGGCGAAAAATGTCCCACACCCCCAAAACCACGCGAAGACGGCAAATACCTATGGCCCATCGATACAGGATATGACATATTTGTTGCCTCCGACCAGGGCAAATTGATTCGTAGGCTCACCGATTCGCCGGGGTATGACGCGGAAGGCACTATTTCACCCGATGGCAAGAAAATGGTGTTCACGAGCATCCGCAATGGGGATCTGGATTTATATGTCATGAACCTGAAAAACGGTCGAACCAAACAAGTTACGCGATTGCCGGGCTATGATGGCGGTGCTTTTTTTTCACCCGACAGCAAATGGCTTGTCTTTCGGGCATCGCGTCCAAAAACCGATGAGGAGCTGAAAGATTACAAAGACTTGCTTTCGCAAGGTCTCGTGGCACCCACCCAAATGGAGATTTTTATCTGCCGAACGAATGGACGCAAATTGCGCCAGATTACCCGTCTGGGCAAGGCCAATTGGGCCCCATTTTTTCATCCCTCCGGACAAAAAATCATCTTTTCATCGAATCACCACAGTAAACGAGGTTATCAATTTAACCTGTTTATGGTTGACTTAAACGGCGAAAACCTAGAGCAGATCTCGTTTGACCCAACGTTCGATGCCTTCCCGATGTTTTCCCCAGACGGTAAAAAAATTGTGTTTTCATCGAATCGTTTGAATGATGGAACCAGGGCCACGAATGTGTTCATCGCCGATTGGGTGGATTAGGATGATGAACTAATTTCGGATATATTTGTACGAATATTTTTTATGCCCATTTACCACAAACTAGGCTCCATACCGCCCAAGCGCCATACGCAATTTCGGAAGTCGGATGGAGGGCTCTACTACGAACAACTGTTTGGCACCATCGGCTTTGATGGGATGTCGAGCCTGCTCTACCACGTCCACCGCCCCACGATTATTCGCTCGGTGAATCAACCCCGAGACGTGCGCCCTGTTCTGTCGTGCCCGCACAATATTACACCGAGGCGGCTCATGGGTTTCGATGTGCCCTTTACAGACGATTATCTGGATTCGCGTACCCCCTTGATGGCCAACAACGATTTGGTTCTTGGCCTTGCCGCCCCTAAGCGTTCGATGACCGACTACTTCTACAAAAATGCGGATGCCGATGAGCTGGTGTTTGTGCATCGGGGTTCAGGCACCTTGCGCACCCAACTGGGCAACATACCCTTTGTTTCGGGCGATTACCTGCTCATCCCGCGCGGCATGATTCATCAATTTGAATTCAAGGATGGCGAGAACCGCTTGCTGTATATCGAGGCATCGTCGCCACTGTACACGCCCAAACGGTACAGAAATCACTTTGGTCAACTGCTGGAACACTCACCCTATTGTGAGCGCGATTACAAACTCCCAGTTGCGTTGGAGACGCACGACGAAATAGGTGATTTTCGCATCAAAATTCGAAAACAGGGAATGATGCATGAGGTCGTTTATGCCGCTCATCCCTTTGATGTCGTCGGTTGGGATGGATATAACTTTCCCTATGGCATCTCGATTTATGATTTCGAACCCATCACCGGACGCATCCACCAACCACCCCCTGTCCATCAAATGTTTGAAAACCAGGCGTTCGTGGTGTGTAGTTTTGTACCCCGGCTCTACGACTACCACCCACTGTCGATACCGGCTCCCTACAACCACAGCAACATCGACAGCGAAGAGGTTCTCTATTATGTTGATGGCGATTTTATGAGCCGCAACGACATTGCCCCTGGTCAAATCACCCTTCACCCTGGAGGTATTCCACATGGACCGCATCCTGGCGCGTATGAACGCAGCATTGGCAAAAAAGATACTGCCGAGTATGCGGTCATGGTCGATACATTTCGTCCGCTGGGCCTCACGGATGCTGCCTTGTCGATCGATGATGGGCGCTACTTCCGCTCATGGATGGAAAATCAATACGAATAACTTAACCGAATCTACTCATACCTATGCTCACAGACGCCCTTCCTCAAAACGCCGTAGAAACTGATTTTTTGCCCCTTTTGGGCACAGACCACATCGAATTTTATGTGGGCAACGCCAAGCAATCGGCCTACTACTACCAGGCAGCATTTGGCTTCGAATTGATCGCCTACGCTGGCCCGGAAACGGGCTGCAGAGACCGCGCTTCCTATGTGCTTCAACAAGACAAGATTCGCCTGGTGCTGACGACCTCCCTTGTGCCCGACTCGCCCATCAGTGAGCACGTACGGGTGCATGGTGATGGCGTGAAGGTTCTTGCTTTATGGGTGGATGATGCACGTGCGGCCTTTGAGGCCACTGTTGCCAGGGGCGCTAAACCACACACTCCGCCGCAGCGGTTTGAAGATGAATTCGGAGAAGTTGTGACGGCCAGTATCCACACCTATGGAGATACCCTGCACACCTTTGTGGAACGCAAGAATTACTCCGGATTGTTTATGCCCGGGTTTTCAAAACCATCATGGAACATTCCCCATGGCGCGGTCGGGCTGCGCTATGTGGATCATTGCGTCGGTAATGTAGGTTGGGGTGAGATGAACCAATGGGTTCAATTCTACGAAGAGGTAATGGGTTTTAAATTGCTCATCACCTTCGACGACCAGGACATTTCGACTGATTATACAGCCCTGATGTCGAAGGTGGTTTCGAACGGCAATGGGTTCTTGAAATTTCCCATCAATGAGCCTGCCCGCGGGAAAAAGAAATCGCAAATTGAAGAATATGTGGAGTACTATCAAGGGGCGGGCGTACAGCACATTGCGGTCGCAACCGACGACATTCTGCACACGGTAGCTGAATTGCGCCGGAGAGGCGTTGAGTTTTTGCAAGTGCCCGATACGTACTACGAAGATTTATTGGACCGCGTGGGTCATATCGATGAGGATCTTCCGGATTTGCGCGCGCTCAATATTTTAGTGGATCGCGACGAGGAAGGCTATCTACTTCAAATTTTTACTAAGCCTGTTGAAGATCGGCCTACCCTATTTTTTGAAATCATACAAAGGAAGGGTGCGCGCTCGTTTGGCAAAGGAAATTTCAAGGCGCTCTTTGAAGCCATCGAACGCGAACAAGGACGCCGAGGCAATTTGTAGACTTTGCTTTCTAATCGGATAGGCGTTCAACCGCGAACCCCATAGGCTGTGTCATGGGAAAACCCCAAGCGACTCGTAGGACCGGGAAATTTTACGAATAGCGACTACAAATGCCGCTGTGCGGTAGTCTGGGATTGATGGATTTTCCTTGCGGGCGTCTCGAAGTTGCCTATATGCCTCGATCATTGTTTCCTCCAAACCCGAGTAAACAAAATCGACTTCATCCGCGCCCCGACCAATCAGCCGCTTTTGCGTTTCATCAAGATTTCGTCCGGTTAAATCTTCCACCGCTGCAATGATTTGCTTGTTCAAATTTTCATCGAAGCGTTTTCCGAGGCGACCAAACCGAACATGTGACAGATTTTTCAACCACTCGAAATAGGAAACGGTAACACCACCTGCATTTAGGTAGATGTCGGGCAATACCATTATTCCTTTGGCATTGAGAATCGATTCCGCCTCGGCAGTAATGGGGCCATTGGCGGCCTCCCCTATGATTTTAGCCTTTATTCGCGCTGCGTTGCCCGCATGGATTTGATTTTCCAATGCAGCGGGAATGAGGATATCGCAGGCCAATTCGAGCGCATCGGTTGTATGGCTTAAATTGGTGGCCCCCGGAAAGTTAAGTATGCTGCCTGTGGCCTTTCGGTGCTCTACCACTGCTAAGTAATCAAGGCCGTCGGGATGATGAATGACGCCCTCATACTCGGCCAAGGCAATGATCTTGCATCCCCCTTCATGAAAATACTTGGCCGCGTGGTAACCCACATTGCCAAGGCCCTGAATGACCACCGTTTTGCCTTCTAGGCCCGTACTTAAACCAAGCGATTGCATGTCATCCTCGAAACTGCAGGCTTCACGTACCCCAAAATATACACCCAAGCCCGTGGCTTCACGACGACCTGAAATTCCTCCCTGGGTAATGGGTTTCCCTGTTACGCATGCAATCCCGTCGGTTTGATTCGGGAAAAAAGTCGTGTAGGTATCCATGATCCAACTCATTTCACGCTCGCCAGTGCCGTAATCGGGGGCGGGAACGTCTGTACCCGGACCGATAAAGTTCTTCTTGATGAGCTCAGTCGTGTATCGGCGGGTGATGCGTTCTAACTGTTCGACGGTGTATTTACGCGGATCGATTTTGATACCTCCCTTAGCCCCGCCGAAGGGCACATCAACGATGGCACATTTATAGGTCATAAGGGCCGCAAGCGCCATGACTTCATCTTGATTGACGGAGAGGGCATATCGGATTCCCCCTTTGGTGGGCATACGGTGGTGTGAATGTTCTACTCGATAGGCTTCTACCACTTCTAGTGAATCGCCTACACGAACAGGAAACCGCATGCTGTATATGCTGTTGCAGTACTTCACCTGATCCAAAACCCCGGGAGGGGCCTCAACAAATGCAGCGGCCTTGTCGAAATAAGCGGATACGTCGGCAAAAAAGCTGTGTTTATGAGAGTCGGTGGTGTTGCCCATATTAATTGGTTTTGTGTGTTTACAGTTCTGGTTATATGCTCCTTGAAGGTTACTCAGTTTTGGGGTGATTCATCCTCCACTTCTTGTTCAAGTTTCGACAATCTATGCTCTAAAAACATCAAGAAAAAGACAATTCCTGCGAATATAAGGAGTACTACGGCGAGTAATACATAAATTTTGCCGTTGCTGCGCATCAAATCAGCCATTTCGACTGATGCCTGCGCGTTTTGAAGGAGTAAAGTACACATATAACGATCTCAGTTTCAGGAATAACGATCTCAGTTTCAGGAATAACGATCTTGAAGCAAATGACTGATTCGGCGAAGGCGTGTGTATACATTAGACAGCCAAAATCCCAATAGAGTAAAGGCGATAACCGCAGGGTAAAACACAACGCGCATACGTCCGTCGAGGTCATAGCTATTGAAGCCTGGATTCCCTCCATTGCCTGGGTGCAGTGAATCAGTCATTCGGGGCAAGATAAATAAAAGGGGAATAAGACACGCAAAAGCAAATAGATTGTAGACCGCCGAAACACGCGCGCGGGTCTCGGGCTGAGAAAAGGAGTTCCTTAATACCCTGTATGCAAGGTACATCAGCAGTGCAATGGCAGACGCATTCTGTTTAGGATCGCCGCTCCACCATGCACCCCAAGTAAATTGAGCCCAGATCATTCCGGTGGAGAGACCAAGCGTGCCAAAAAGAAGTCCAACGACAGAATAAGCATCTGCCCAGTCGTCGTGTTGCAATTTTCTATGCCTTAAATACACCAAACTGTGCCAGGCAGACGCTGCAAGAAGGAAAATCATGCCGAACCACATCGGAACGTGGAAGTAAAGGTTCCGGATGCTCTCGTTGAGTATGATTTTGCGCGGCACCTCACCCATCCATCCCATAGGAATGACGAGGGAAAGCATCAGAAGGGTGATCCATTTATAAGGCTGTAATCGAGGCATAAGTTAATCGCGCCAAAGGTACGGAAACAACAGAAATGCTGTCGATAGTATGAGCAAATCAAGCGCCAGCAGTTGAAGCATATATGTTTGTCCGGCTTCCGGGTTTAGCCCGTCGAGCGCATGCATACTCAATCGGATTAACAACAACATCAAGGGCATCACCACCGGAAAGGAAAGCACCACCATGAGTGTGGCTTGCCCGCTTGCCTTCCGGCTGATCGCGGCAATGAGGGTAAGTGCTCCCGAAAGACCAATGTGCCCCACCACGGCAACCCAACTGAAGCGCACAAGATCTTGAAAGGGATTTCCACCCCACACCAACATACAGAGGCACGTGAGTAGGTGAATGAGCACCAGCAAGAAGATGTTGTACATGATTTTTGATGCCAGATAGACGCCAGGAGCAGCAAGTGACTGCTCAAACAGGAGTCGAACACCACTGGATGATCCAAAACTCCTACCTATGGCATGCGTAGAAGAAAACAACATGATGAGCCAATAGACGGCTACCCAAGTGGGGCCAGGCAGGATCCGAAAGGTCATGTATGCCACAAAAACCGCTGTTGCTGCATACAAAAAGATCCCTGCCAAAACATTTTGTTGCCTCCATTCCGAGCGAAGCTCGAATTTAATGAGAGAAAGTAAGGTGCGAAGCGACCCTAAAGTAGTGTTCATGTATGGGGTTGGTGAATATCGCTATTTACGTTTATGTGCGGTAGCGGGTTAGCGGTCATTCTGATGGCTTGTGTGGAAGGTTATGAATCGAAGGTTATGCATCGAAGGTTTTGCATCGAAGGTTTTGCAGCTGTCGAAGTTTTTTCATTAGGAGCGGGGATGAAACTTTCTAACTACTTCGTTCAAATATTCGCGGCTTAGATGGGTGTAAATCTCGGTCGTTGTGATGCTCTCGTGACCCAGCATTTCTTGTACGGCTCTTAAATCTGCACCCGCTTCCACCAAATGGGTGGCGAATGCATGCCGCAAACTATGCGGAGAAATGCTCTTGCGCACACCGGCATAAAGGGCCAAATCCCGGATCAAGAGATAGATTTTCATTCGGGTGAGCGGCCGCCCGTTTTTGCTCAGGAAAAGGACATCTCTTGCATCGTTCGTTGGGGTCAGCTGTCGGCGTCGGGTATCGAGATATAGACGAACAGCCCGTGCCGCTGGCGCTCCAACCGGCACCAAGCGTTCCTTGTTTCCTTTTCCGACAACCCGAATAAATCCCAATTCAAAATGGAGCGCACTCATATGGAGGCTTGTTAATTCGCTCACCCTTAGGCCACAACTGTACATCAGCTCCACGATCGCCTGGTCGCGATGCCCATCAGCTTTGCTCAAATCAACCGCGGCAATCATGGCGTTGATATCGGCTGTGCTCAATACAACGGGGAGTTTGCGCCCAAATCGAGGGGTTTCGAGTAATTCAGCCGGATTATCATGACGAATACCCTCTTCATTCATGTATCGGAATAACATACGCACAGAGGAAATGAGGCGTGCTTGACTGCTTCGTTCTAACCCGGTCGTCGACTTATGCTCGATGAACCTGCGGATGTCTTCTGGCTGTAGTTGTTGTGGATCAACGGGAACGAAATCAGGTTGCGCCCCTGTCACTGAGTGGTCTTCACCTAAAGGCCCTTGGGATTCCTGAACGTCGCTGTGGATTTGGTGACTATGGATCGCTGTACTGTTTGCTGTGGTTGTTTGCTCGGCGAGGTAATCGGCCAGTTGCTGCAGATCGGATTGGTATGCACTGCAGGTAGCTGGCGACAATCCACGTTCCAATCTTAGATAAGCCTGAAATTGCTCCAGAATCTTTGCCCACTCCATTTTGGTTTTAGACCCAAACATATCAGAACTCCATATTTTTGCCTTTTTGCAGCGGTTTTTTCAGATTCTTTTGCTTTTTCTCAGATTCTTTTGCCTTTATTCCGATTCATTTCTGCACTTCTTTCAAAATGGAAATGTAAACACTGCTTTCACTGAGGAACTGAAATTCAAAATTAACGCGAACCTAGTCAACCGCATCCTACCTTAGCGTCTTAGGGATAAAATTTATTTGAATCTAAAATATGCACATATCCATTATAAACGGCCCTAATTTGAATCTATTGGGCAAAAGAGAGCCTGAGTGGTATGGATCACGGTCTTTTGATTCCTTTCTTCCTGAACTACGTGCAGACTTTTCGACGCATCAAATCGATTATTTTCAAAGCAATGACGAAGGTCAGCTCATTGACCGATTGCAACTGGATGGTTTTACGTGCGATGGAATTTTGATTAACGCTGGAGGCTATACCCATACCTCTATTGCATTGGGCGACACACTCGCCGCTGTTGCATGTCCAGTTGTTGAGGTTCATATTTCTCATCCGCACCGTAGGGAACCGTTTCGCCACGTTTCCTTTTTGTCGGCCCATTGCGTGGGCTTGGTTACTGGATTTGGTCTGGATTCTTATCACCTGGCTTTGAAGGGGCTTTTGTCGCACCTTTCAGCTCTTGGCGACGCAAAAAAGAGATAAGCCCAGTTTTATGTCCACTCACGTGCACCCATAGAATACTGCCCCGAAACATCCCATTCAATGATCTCGACGGCTTGGGCTGGATCAGACTTGCCCTGCGGCTCCGACGGATCGCGGACTGCAAACGGTAGAATGACATATGGGCTCTGAAGACTGCCCAAGCGTCAGCCCAACTACCATGAAGGAGAAATTTAACGGCAGCAGGAAAATCCAACATCATTCGAAGTCCGACTTTTAGCAAACGTTCGCTGGTGGGTAAGTTCTTTTGCAGGTTTATTAAGCTGTTTCGAAAATTTAAATAAGTTTTTCTTGGATTTCCATAAGCTAAAGTTCCGCCCCCCATGTGGTATACAACAGATTCCGGCAATTGCCACAATTGAAAACCTGCGTTTTGAAGCCGCCAACACAGGTCAATTTCCTCCATATGCGCAAAGAAAATTGGATCTAGACCACCTACCGCATGATAAGCCTTGGATCGAACAAACAAACACGCTCCGGATGCCCAAAAAACCGACTTCGGGGAATTGTATTGTCCTTGGTCCTCCTCAATTTGCTCAAATATGCGCCCGGCACAGAATGGGTAACCCAGAAAATCGACAAAGCCACCGGCTGCACCGGCATACTCAAATTTATGCCTGTTATAATAATCGAGAATGTGGGGTTGAACAGCGGCTAAACTGGCGTTGGTTGCGAAGGCGGACATAGCTGGTCGCAACCAGTTTGGAGTGACTTCCACATCTGAATTCAGCAATACATAGACATCCGATTCGATCTGCTTTAATGCTTGGGCATATCCACCGGCATAACCCGTATTCTCAGCCAAAGCCAATATCTTGACATGATCAGACATATGTTCACGGAGCCACGGAATCGAGTCGTCTGTCGATCCATTGTCGACCACCCAAATGCTAAAATCCTCGTAGTCGGTGGCACATACGGAGGGCAGACAAGCCTGTAGATGCCGTTTTCCGTTCCAATTGAGTATGACTATGCTGCAGTGCACGATTTATTGGGTCGGGTTAGGATTTGAAACAGCATTGGGCGACACGCCCAGGTGCTTGTTTGGATTGAGTTTCCATCGGTTGTGTGACCACAACCAGTATTGGGGTTGCTCTTGCAGAAGACGCTCGAGCGCTGCCGAATGCCATTGGGTTATGGCTCCTGCTTCGTAATCGGCAGGGGATTCGGTCAACTTTTCCATCGTTATGGAATAATATCCCCGTTGTTTTCGGCGCATACTTCCGTATACCACGGCCATATTGTGGCGTTTGGCAAGCTCCTCGGCCCCCAAAAAAACTGCCGTTGGTTGATTAAGAAATGGGATCCACATAAATCGGTTGTGTGCAGTGGGTGATTGATCGGACCCAAAATAACAACAAACTGCTTTCTCTAGACTGCTGCTTAATCGACGCGAAACTTCTTTCATGGGCACCACCTGTATTCCATGTGTTTGTCTCATATCAGCCAACAAATGCTCGAACCCATCCTGGCTCAGCGGCTTATAGACAAACCACAGTGTATGTTGCATGTTCATGGCCAACATTTTAGAATACCACTCCCAGTTGGCATGATGACCAAGGAGGTGCATGATGGATTGTCCCTTTTCGAAAAGTCCTGCCAATATTTCTGGATTTTCAATGGTAACCCTGTGTCGCAATTCATGATCATCCATCTTAAATGCCTTGATGGTCTCCACAAACTGATCACCCAGGTAGCGGTAATATTCTATTTCTATAGATTTGATCTCATTCAGACTGCGATCAGGAAAGGACCGCATCAAATTTTCCCGAACCAATCCTCTTCGGTACCTTAGAATGTGGTAAAGAATCGGAAAAAGCAAATCTGACAAACGGTACAGTCTTGAGAGGGGCCAACTGGCTAACCAATGTACTCCGAGCTTTTGAATTTTGAAAATGAGCCCCTTAGGCATTATTGATTCCTGAAATTCTGTTCTAAAAAGCTGCCGTAGTGACCGCGATTCATTTGTTCGTCTAGATCTCTAAATGCCGTTGTTCGGCTAAACAGCATGAGTCGCCACTGCGGATTGTTGGGCTCTCCAAGTGCCTCGGAATGAAGCAGCTCATAGTCGTTGGTAATCATGTCTGGATTGTAGAACACAAACCGAATGTTCCTTTGTCCTTTATAGTGGTAGTACCACCAGATCTCGTAGGGATAGGCACTTGGTTCGTTGGACACTTGTGTCCGGCTATCCGGCTTGCCGTATTGAAGATAAACTCGTCCGCGTTCTGTTTCGAATCCCTTCATGATTTTCGTTGAAAACATTTGATTGACTTCATCCACTTTGAATGCAAATCGCGCCCAGGCTCCGGCTGGGTCATTGGGGTCGCGTTGCAACCAAAAGTGATGTAAAAATGTCCGCATGGGTCGGGTTTGTTCGCTCGGAGTCGCCGAAAGCAATTGGTCGACATAGGCTTGCTCTGTATGCGTACACAAGGGCCGAACACTGCCCACTTGGTTTGGCAAGTCCTCGGAACGAATCGACTGAACAAAACTCAATGCCGTTTGGGGCTCCTCCAGCTTGGAATAATCGGGTGCGATGCGGGTATTGAGTCGCTGAATATCCACCAATTTCTCAGAGAGGAGTTGATTTTCAGCGTCTCTCAATTCCAGATGAAGGCGGTAATTGCCCGAAGGCACATCCCTCATGGGAAATGCGTCGGTTAACACATGAATTTGCTTAGGTGAAATCCGGGTGAAGCGACTGCAACATGGTGCCGGCTGGCCTTGCGTCCCCTCCAGTGTTGCTTTCAACAACAGCAAGCTGTCTTTCGATTGATCGGAAGCATATAACTCTGTATAGAAAAACAAAGTGTCATTGGGATGACCTAAGTAATCGGTGACCCGGGGAACCACCTCCAAGCCACTTCTCACCAGCAATCCTGTTTGGGTCGACTTACCCATTCTTTCAGCTAAAATGACATCGGAAAACATGGGGGTTTCAGGCCAAGCCTTCAAATCGACGTTCATTTCAGTAGTGGCGTAATTAGACGTGTCGTTCCAATCCACAACGCGCAATTGAATCCGGTAAACCCCAAGTGGAAGCGTGTACCGCTGTAGATCAAGGAAGGAAAAGTCGCGAAACTGCCCCGAATCAATGGGTTGACTGCTCAAACGATAGCGGTCGGTCTTCACCACACGATCGGCCTGATAAAAAAACCATTCTACCCGTACCGCTGCCTGCAGCAGGCCGGTTGGCTGTTTCTGGAAATGTACCGATCGGCTGTTCACGGATAGGCTTACTTCCACATAGGTATCACCACCCGGTCTGCAAAACACCGTTGATTTGGCCTGCAAATCCAAGGCTTGGCTGTATGAACATTGAAGCAGATTGGCCAACAGAAACAGAATGAAAAAAAGAACAGGACTTCTTACTATTGTGGCATACATAGCATTTATTTATGGATGTCGGCAACAATACTGAAAACAGCGCTGCGGATCATTTGATCCTGGAATATTGCCCCAACATTGTCAATATGGCAAATATACAGCGGTTGTCGGAAGTTAGGTTCGATAGAAATACCTCCTTTCAAAAAGGTACCGGTAGAAATCGGATGCTGATTGCCAGTAGCCAAGGCCCTACGCTTTTGAGTATACCCATTTTGGGAGGGCGCTCACACCATCAGTTGTTTGGTGAAACCCGAATCGACCACAGGCTTCCTTGGAAACGAAATCATCTAAGGTCGTTGACATCAAACTATGGTAGATCCCCCTATTGGGAACATTACCAAGATGAATTAATGAAATTGTACGAGCCTGAAATCAGCTTGCTTTTTGACTGGAATTTGCATCTGTTGGCTTTTTTTGCTCGATTGCTGTGTCCGAACACCCAAATCAAAACCATTGGCACAGCCTCTTTCGGTTCGGGCAGTCGCCTTTACAGTGTTGATGCCCTTAAAAATGAGTTAATTCCCACATATCAGCAAGTATTTGCACCGAAAACAGGCTTTTTAAACAATCTTTCGGTCATCGATCTTCTGTTGAATTTAGGCCATCCACGTGCTCGGTTATACCTCGAGAATTTGGCCAAAACTGCCTGTTGAATACCGATTTCGCAGCATGTTTTTCTATTTTTGCGCCATGATGAACCACCGTATTTGTTTCCTGCTCCTCTTTTTGCTTCTGAGCACAGGAGCAGTAAATGCCCAATTCCAAGAGAGAACCATCAATATAGGTAACATAGGCGTTCATATTACCAATGCCGGCACGATAGGTAGGCCGAATGTTCGTAACGATCCACAAGGCCCTCCCTCGATGGAATACCCACTCAATTCTGGTGTAGAGCATCTTTTTGAAGCTGGACTTTGGATCGGTTGCATCAGCAATGGTCAGGTAACTGTTTCTACCGGGGCTGTTGACGACGCCTCTGGCTATGCAGTAGGAAAGTCAGGGTTCGAATTTTCGCCCCTGCCAGGAACGAATGTATTGACCCGATCCAGTTTACAAGGAAGTGAGTTTTTCAGCACCTCGGCCGTTTCACACCAAGACTATATCGTGCCGTTTACCGACGAATTTACGATCGTCCCTGGCTCCAATCAACCGATCAACAACCACCTAACCCCCCTCAATGCGCGGGTTCGATTAGAAACCTATGCATGGAATTTTCCATTCGCTGATTACTTCACCATTTTTCATTATCGCATTACCAACAACAGCACACAGCCCTGGGACTCCGTATACTTGGGAATCTGGAGCGACCTCGTTGTACGGAATGTGAACGTGACGAATGACCGCGGAAGTGCCTTTTTTAACAAAGGCAGTCTGGGCTATGACGACACACTGTCTGCCCTATATGCCTACGATGTTGCCGGTGACAGGCCATTTACCAACTCGTATGGTGCATTGCAGTTTCTAGGTGTCATACAAGGGAATCAATTTTTACATCCTGCTAATCCATTTTCACCTGGATTTAAATTGAATCCCAACTACTGGGTCTACAATGTAGCTGCTCCTGCCAATGATCTTCAGCGTTACGACCGCATGAAAAACCGTGGTGATTTTAGTCCGGCAGCCAACCTAAACACCCCAGGCAATCGCGTGCAACTAATCTCCGCTGGACCTCTCCATCAAATTGAACCCGGAGAAACCGTGGAGTTGGTTTTCGCAGCCGTTTGTGCACCGCAAAAGGATGATCAACCGCTCGATACCTGGTTTGCACGAACTGACCTCAGAAAGCATCTCGATTGGGCGAGGCGAACGTTCAATGGAGAAGACCGCAACATGAACGGTATTCTTGATCCAAATGAGGACGCCAATGGAAATGGACTATTAGATCGATATACCTTACCAGAGCCTCCACCTCCGCCGAAAGTTCGTATTGAAAGTGGAAACAACGAAGTTACCCTTTATTGGAACGGAGGCAGCGAAAATACAACCGACCCCATCACCCAGGAACAAGACTTTGAAGGCTACAGACTATACAGAACAGCCCCTGGCGATGATCAGTTAAGTAATGTTGCTTCAAGAGCGACCTTATTGTCGCAATGGGATAAGCCCGGTAACAACGTAGGATACAATAACGGATTTGATGCCATCCGCTTAAACAATCCTGTTTTTTTTCCTGGAGACACTACTAGATATCAATACTCATATAAACTAAATGACGTCCTCAACGGCTGGCAATACGTTTACATCCTAACAGCCTTCGATCGGGGAAACACCAATATTGGTCTGGAGCCCTTGGAGTCGTCGCGCACAGCGAATGCATTCAGGGTTTTTTCGGGCACCCCCGCTCATGAGGGCGGCTCAAAAAATGTTGGGGTTTATCCCAATCCCTATCGTGCATCCGCTGCTTGGGACGGCAATACTTCTCGGTCAAGAAAAATTTACTTCTATAATCTCCCAGAAGAGGCCGAAATATCCGTGTATACCGTGGGCGGTGATGTAGTGGCCCGCCTATTCCACCGTGCCCAATCTGGGTTTAATGGAAGCACGGCTGGTTGGTATTCGGTCTTTGGTCTCAATCCAGATCAGAGCATTTTACCAGGTGGAGAGCATGCTTGGGATGTACTGTCGGACAGCAAACAAACCCTGAGCAGTGGACTCTATCTATACTCGGTGATGGATATGAAAACGAGAGAAGTACAGACCGGAAAATTGGTGATTATCCGCTGATCAGATCTTAGGCTGCTTCTGCCTGCTTGCGTCCAACCAGTAGAAAATCGAAGGCAATCACCTCGCTCACATTTCTCTTCACGCCCTCTTTGTCGACATAACTCCTGTTACTGATCTTGCCTTCAACCACTACCTCCATCCCCTTTTTCAGGAGTTCCATACTTAAGGTCCCCAATTTACCCCAGCATACTACTTGATGCCATTGGGTTTCGTTGACCTTTTCCCCTGCCTCATTGACATAGGTTTCATTGGTGGCCACAGGGAAGTTCGTGACCGATTTTCCGTTGTTGGTTTGGCGCTCCAACGGATCTGCGCCCAGGTTGCCAATAATGCGCACCTGATTTCGGATGTGTGACATAATAATTTTGGTTTAGGAGCGCAAAAATGGACTGGTTGATGGGAATTAATCGTATGTCTGACGTATACTTACGGAAGATTACGAATAACCCAAAAAACCCGATCATATAGCCCAAAAAACCCGTTCATATAGCCCAAAAAACCCGTTCACATATAGCCCAAAATAACCCGTTTATTTGGCATACAATATTGTTCTATTCGAAGCGTTCACTCCATCCTTCACTTAATCAAACTTCTTAAAACAACACCTTATTCCATGAACAAGAATCACTTCATCATCTGTGCGTTTTTCTGTACTGCACTCATATCGATTGCAATGACTTCGCCTGAAGTTCATGCGATTTTTGGTGAATTATCCCTCTCGAATTCTCCTACCCGCTCGACCGTAACCCGAGTCAACGCACAACTACGGGGAATTGACGTATCGCATCATCAAGGTGCCATCAATTGGAAAAAAGTGAGCGACAACAATATTGGCTTTTGTTTCATCAAAGCCACAGAAGGCAGAACATTTGCAGACAAAAGACTTGCCCAAAATTTAGAAGGCTGCGAGAAAAATGACCTGCCTCGAGGTGCCTATCACTACTATATTTTCGGTTCAGATCCGGGCCTCCAAGCCAGAAATTTTATCGCTAAAGTTCCTAAGAATGCGGTGAACTTACCGCCGGTCATTGACTTAGAGTATGACCGCAGATTTAATCATGCATTGCGTTATAGTCATAACAAAAAACGGTTCATACAAGAAGTACGTGAGTTGGAGCGAATATTGCGAAACCACTATGGTAGAGAACCCATTTTTTATACCAATGCCCGATTTTATCAGGCGCTCATCAAAGGTAATTTTAAGAACCCAATTTGGATGTGTGACCTGAAAAGTGATGAATTGCACTATCTGGATTCATCAAAATGGCATTTTTGGCAATATAGCCACACCTCGCGTATCCCTGGAATCTCGGTTGAGGTCGACATGAACCTCTATAACGGCACGAAGGAGGATTTTGAGAATAAATTAATCAGCCAAAGAAGAAGTTAATGGAATGTGGGGCCGAATTGGTTATCAGGCCCTAGAATTCAACACTTTTAGCCGATTTTGGGTCGATTTGAGTGCCGACATTTGTGGAGGTTCAAAATTATTGCCATCATGTCCGATTCCATTTCTTTGAGCGCAGATGATCAGATCTACACCACGTTAAATTGCATGAACTGTGGAGAAACCCTGATGGGTAGACGCGATAAGAAATTCTGTGACGATCACTGCAGAAGTTTATACCATAATGTGACCAATGCCGCCCAGTACAACCTCATCCGTAAGACACACACCCTCTTGCGCAGGAATAGGAGGCTGTTGTTACAGGCCATTGGTGTTTTCCGAGATCAAAATGTAATTCCGATTTATTGGTTAATGCAACGGGGCTTTTCTTTTCAACATTGTACACAAAGAATTGAACAGCTAGACGATACTCATATTATTGTGTGTTATGATATTGCATATCAAAAACAGGGTACAGACATTGTTCAAATCTTCTTTTGGTCGGCGGATTCTCGGGCGGCTTAATTTCAGATTTTCTTTATCTTTGCACTCCATTTGGTTTTCTGTACCCATACAGACCACCAAATACTATGGTGATCGTAGCTCAGTTGGTTAGAGCGCCTGATTGTGGTTCAGGAGGTCGTCGGTTCGAACCCGATCTTTCACCCCATTTGAATGCCGATGCTGAAACATCGGCATTTTTTTTTGCAAGTTTATACAATGAATCCCTTTTTCTTCAGTGGCTCTCTTTAAATTGTGGCTCATTTCAAACAGTGACCCTTTTCAAACTGTGGCTCTCTTTAAACTGTGACCCTCTTCAAAAATTTTAGATATTGTTTTGTTAAACCCCGCCCAAGGAAAATGGTCATCAACGGTCTGATCCATTAAACATGAGATACATCATCGTTACGGTTTTTTGTTTGCTGTTCACCTCGAGCCAAGCACAATCCCTTTATTTCCCGCCGATTGCATCAGGGAATTGGGACACCCTTTCTACCCAACAAATGGGCTGGTGTCAGCCAGTGATCGATAGCATGCTGCACATGCTGGACACCAACAATACCAAGGCGTTTATCCTCCTCAAAGACGGAAAAATCGTTATTGAACGGTATTTTAATGGCCACAATGCATCAACAAATTGGTATTGGGCTTCTGCGGGCAAAACCATTACATCCACATTGGTTGGAATCGCACAACAAGAAAATTACTTGCAAATTTCGGACAGCACCAATGATTACCTCGGGGCCGGATGGAGCAGTCTGACCCCACAGCAAGAGGAGCGCATCACGATTCGTCACCAGCTGACCATGACGACCGGACTGGATGATCGGGTCCCAGACTTGTATTGCACCGATGACACTTGCTTGCAGTACCTCGCTCCGCCAGGAACACGTTGGGCCTATCACAACGCGCCCTATACATTGCTGGATCCCGTGATTGAAAACGCTACCGGGAGAAGCCTAAACCAGTACATGAATCAAAAAATCAAAACGCCTACAGGGATGGACGGCCTTTTTCTGCCTCAAGGCTACAATCAGGTTTTTTTCAGTACGGCCAGGAGCATGGCGCGCTTTGGATTGCTTATGCTGAACAGAGGCGTCTGGAATGGCATTCCTGTGCTTTCAGATACAGCCTATTTCGGACAAATGACCAGCACATCACAGAACATAAACTTGGCGTATGGCTATTTATGGTGGCTCAACGGAACGTCCAGCCATATGATTCCTCGTGTTCAATGGGCTTTTCCTGGAAATTTTTTCCCTGACGCACCGGCTGATGTATACGCTGCCTTGGGCCTCGATGGCCAGTTTATCAATGTTGTTCCATCTCAGAATTTGGTTTGGCTTCGAATGGGCGATATTCCCAATTCTGTTGCGGTTGACTACCTGTTGAACAACGAAATCTGGAAGTTCATCAATCGATTTGACTGTGGTCGAACCACGCAAATGCAGCCCATCGCCGGACAGCTCAAATATGCAGACTCCGGACAAACGCCTTTGGCTGGCGTGGTGGTTGAACTTGTTGACAGTGCTGGGAACACAACGGATCGGGATACCACGGGCGCTGCCGGTGATTTTATATTGGCGGCAAGCTTAGGAAGTCGTTACCAACTCAAACCGATTCCTACGTATTCGACCGGCGGCATCAATGCGACCGATGCTCTTCAGGCCAGCCAGCATTTTACCGGTGGCTTGTTTTTACCGCCTTTATCGCGCTCAGCGGCCGATGTGAACAACAGCGGCAGCATCAATGCCACCGACGCACTGAACATCAACCGACGAACAGCACAGGTGATCCTTGATTTCCCGTCCGGCAACTGGCGGTGGGATACCGCCTACCGAGTGGCCGACTCATCATCGGCCAACAGCACGCTAAAAATTCTGTGTACGGGCGATGTAAACGCCTCATTTGCACCCGTTCCTTCTCCCCCTTTATGGCAGCTTGATAGTCTGTGGTCTGCCTCACCGGGTTCCATTACCGCACAGGTAAGTATGACGCAAGCAGGCAGTGGGATTTTTGACCGGGGTATATGTTGGCGCAATAGCCCAGGGGCCACTGTCGCAGACAGCTTGCGTTCGGCCGGAAAAGGCAGCTTTCCTTTCAGTTTGACCTTTATGGCTGGATCTGGGCCTTTGTTTGCACGCGCTTATGGCCAGAATGCGGCGGGCACTTACTATTCGAATGAAAGAAGCATTACGCCACCGGTGTGCCCAACCTCCACAGTACGCGACACAATGGGTAATATTTATCCAACCATTGCCATTTCTAACCAATGTTGGATGGGCGCCAATTTGCGTACTTCTCGATTCAAAAATGGGGACATCATTGCATTCCCCTTAACCGCGCAAGGCTGGTCGTCGACTTTCACGCCTGCTCATGGCATCTATAACAACACCGCGACCAACGATAGTGTATACGGACGGCTCTATAATGCCTATGCAGCTGCTGATTCGAGGGGTTTATGTCCGACGGGCTGGCACGTACCCACCGACGCGGAATGGAATTCACTGGCCACTGCCTTGGGGGGAAGCCTAGCGGCTGGTTTTGCCCTGAAAAGCACTTCGGGATGGGCATCGCTGGGTAATGGAAACAACAGCTCGGGCTTTACTGCGCTCCCTGCTGGATTTAGGAGGGAAACGGGTGCATACGATGGGATTTTGAGCCATGCCTATTGGTGGTCTTCGACTTCCGTTCCTACGAACAGCGCGAATGCTTATCACAGAAGGGTATCTTTCAACGTGCAAAATTTATTTCGCGACAACAGCGATAAACGTTTGGGTTTTTCAATTCGATGCATTCTCGATTAGGCCATCGATTCGATGACTTTGTTGACTGGGTTTCGGTATGAATCAATCATCTACTGAGTTCAATCACCGCCTTCGGTTCCTTCTTTTGGACGTTCGTACGTCGTTTCGCTCTACAGCTCCTGGGCCGTTTTGGACAGGGAAAAGCGCATACCCGCCCCGATTGGGATTCAGCAGACTGGATTGCGCAATTTGTTCTAACGCTAGCTTTTTTAACATTCCTTGCCACTGAAATCCTGGCACAGTATCTTCACCTTCGGGAACGTCGGCAGGCGGCCATAGAATACCCTCTGGTTTTCCAAAGAACACCATGCGGTTGGGGCGTTGATTGGTGAAAAACATATGGAGTGAGTCGGATAATATGCGGTTTAAACCAATATATCCGCTGTCTTCGCCCGTCAGGTGGTAGAGCGCGCTAGAACGCTCTACGGCATGAAGAGATTGGATGAGCCCTGAGTCGAAGTACAGTTGAATTTTGGCTGCAGTGATTTGATGATATAAACTGTCGTTTAGCCGATCGGCGAGCACTCCGCCTTCATCCATAATTAGTTTTCCGGACCTGCTGCCCTGAAATTGCACTTGAATGTTGGGGCCGCTCAGCTGAAAAGTGGCTGGCCAAATCAAAGGCGATCCAACAAGGAGGGCCATACTGTCGGTTTGATTGTATACCAACGAATCGCAACGCATGACCGCATCGGTCGATTGTCCGGCAACTTTTCCCCATGCATGAAACAGCCAGGTACTGTCGTCCTGCGGGCTTCCATTTGCGTTTGGCATGCGCTCATTTCTTGTATGCAAGATGCTCATGGCCAAGATGGTATCTGAGCTGAGGTTGAAGGTATCGCGCGTTTGGGGACCTTGCCGACGCGACTGACCTTCCGTTGATGAATCATCCGCTTCTGTACCAAATGACCGAAGCAGTGGATTTCCCCAGGCTTTGTAGTGGGCTCGTGAACGGTCAAATTGCAAAGACTGGGCCCTGATTTCAAACCTTTGTACCGTATCGATCCATTGAACCCGACCTGTTGCCATTCCCGATCCCCGATTTTGGTCGACATACAAGCTATCCGTAAACAGGAAATATCGGTTTTCGTGGCGAACCTCGCATAATGGATAGAAATGTCCTAATCGCGTGCGCAGCGCATACCAGCCCCCGCTTGTCTCCATTTCAGTGCCCCTACTCAGGATGTGGGTTGGTGCTATAATGTACATGCGGCCTAATTTTCGGTTGTAGCGCAGCGAATCAGCCGAGAGCGTTAAGGAATCGTCTTCCAATTGGACTTGTTGGGTAAAAACCATCTCCCCAGACCCCACGTCATAGCGGCCGAGTTTACTGGTCAATCGAGCGCTGCCGTCCTCCATTCTGGCTCCCTGGGTGTAATTGACCTCGCGCTTTGATGTATTGTAGGTCAATTCGGGTGCATACAATCGGAGCACCTCGTCGGACAATACCACCTCTTGAAATAGGCGAGCACTAGCTGCTTCGGCATCGTACTCGAGGTAGCGACAACGCACCTGAAGATTTTCTCCTGGTTCCACAATGCGCACTCGTCCGTAGGCTCTGGCTTGTCTGCCGCCATCATACATCAGGGCACTATCGCAATACAAGATGGTCTGGTTGTGTCTCAGGCGTACATTGCCTTTTAATGCGCGAACGCCGGATGATCCTCTGTAACTAAACTCATCAGACTGCTCTATGACCATTTGTTGTGCGCCTTGCGCGGATGAATCGATCGAAAACAGCACAGCCGCTAAAAGAAGCGCTGTTCGGATCATTGATTTCATGGAGGACATCACAAACGACATGCACGCGAAGGTACAAATATCATGGGGACTGCGTTTTACTGGTTGTAGCGTATTTTTCGACCATGAATTGGCAAAACGGGGCAAAAAAGAGCAAAGCTCATATTTTAGGCCTACCCAGTTGGTATCCTTGGGGTGAGGATGATCACAATGGATTGTTCTGTCTGGCTCAACTGGAGGCACTTGCTGCCGCAGGGCATCAAGTGGGCCTATTGGCTGCCGTTAGCCATCCGAATGCGGCAGAATCGCGCGGCCTTGAGGTACAACGATACAACTGGGGCATTGCCTGTGTAGCCCTATATCGTTCGGGACCTTACCCATTGCTTCAGGCGTTTAGATACGCAAGGGCTATGCATCAGGCGTGGAAATATTATGTTGCGTTATCGGGTTGTCCCCAAAATATACTCGTTTTGGTGGCCTGGAAAGCAGGTCTTTTTGCCCGATGGCTCCAATTTCGTTACGGAATATCGTATTATGTGATTGAACATTGGGGCTTATATGTGTCTGATGAATACAAGAATACATCTATTTATTTAAGGTCTTTATTTAAATTTATTTTTACTGGAGCTTATCGCGTTGGTGCTGTGAGCGAAACACTGGGCCGGGCTTTATACGACCATAAAATCACTCCGCGAATACCCCATATTGTGCCGAACGTAGTGGATACGGACGTATACCGTCCGGACCAAAATGCGGTGCAACATCGGGATGTATTCGAGCCCAGTCAGGGGGGTCATGTTGGTCGAGAATTGAAGGATCATCGTCCTTTGCTGATGCATGTGAGCAATTTGGCCGAGGTGAAAAATTTCGGTTTTGTACTCGAGGTATTTGCTGCTTTTAGAAAACGCTATCCTGAGGCGCGCCTATGGGTGGCGGGCGCATTCAACCCTTCCGAAACGGCTTCTAGGTATCATGCCAACAGCACCCATGTTGAATGGTTCGGCTTTGCCGATCAACAAACCCTGCTTCGGCATTATCGACGTGCAACGGCCTTGATCCTTGCCAGCAGGCACGAAACCTTTAGTATTGTTGCGGCAGAAGCCTTCGCGTGTGGCTGTCCGGTTCTGAGTACTCCGCTCTCTGCTTTGGATGCCTTTGGGGATTGGGGAACCCGCTGCAGTTTGGCAGCACAGGATCCCGAAGCCTGGGCCGATGTACTGGAAGTGTGGACAAAATCGAAGCCCTTTGTGCCCCCCCATGCCTGGGAAGCCATGCATCAAGCCTATGGAAAAAAGGCAGTAGGAGAATTAATAAGTAGATGGATAACAGAGAATTAAAACTGTCTAGTAAAACCATTACTTTTACTCTTGTTAGCAGGGCGGCTCAAGCGGTTGGCTCGCTGCTGTTGCTGTTTTTGACCGCACGATGGGGTGGTGCACAGGTGCGTGGGGAAATCAGCGTACTTCTGGCCACGCTCACGTTGGTAAGCCATTTGGCCTCTTGGGTGGGCGGGGGCACGCTGGTGTATTGGGTAAATCGGCATTCACCGCGTCATTTATTCTACCTGGCCATGGCTTGGAGCCTGGGGGTGAGCCTCTTTTGTGGATTTCTGTTGCCCATAAGCCCCTATGGTTTGTCGATCTATACCTCCTATTGGGTCGCGACGCTCGTTTTGTTGAACACCTCCGTAGTGGTACGCAGCATGCTGGTGGCGCTCAATCAGATTAGAACCGACAACCTGTTGGGGCTTTTGGCCTTAGGGATGCAGATCATTGCGATCGTTTTCCTCATGGGATTTCTGGGGCAAAACAACCTCCCGGGATTCCTCATGGCCTATAATTTCGGTCAACTGATCTTGCTTTTGGCTGCCTTCTACCCCCTGCGTTATGCGCTTTTGTCGCCGCAGGTGTCGGTTAAGACCCAACCTCTTCTTTCTATTTTTCGCTCTTTGTTTAAAACCGGTAGCTGGGCACAAATTGCCAGCCTATCCCAGTTTTTCGCGTATCGGCTGCTTTATTATTTTTTGAGCCTACAAAATGGGTACAGCTCGGTGGGGCGGTTTTCTGTGGCCGTGGCCTTGGGCGAATCGGTTTGGCTTTTGACGCGCTCGGTTTCGCTATCGCAAGCCACCACCATCTCGCGAATGGCCAGTGAATTAGAGGCTCAAACGCTTACGAAAAAATGGTACAACCGGGTGGGTCTTTTGAGTGCGTTTTTCATTGGTGGATTGCTTCTTGTGCCGGGCAATCTTTGGATGCAGCTGCTTGGGTCAGAATTTTCGGGAATTCCTACTCTGCTCCTGTATATGTCGCCGGGATTGTGGTTTTTGTCGATTTCAAACATCCTGGCGCACCACCAGGCTGGACTGGGCCGGTATGCGGTTAATGCCTACTCGTCTTTTGCCAGCCTGATGACCCTCGCCTTGGGGCTTCTTTTGATGCGCAGTTCATCACTTGAATCGGTTGCCGGACTACAAAGTATGGCCTATTTGGTGGGATGGGCCATTCAGTATCGTGCTTTTCATCGACCGATTTCCTCATCAGTCGCTGCCTCATGATTCGCTTGTAGTCGCTGCCTCACGATCCGGCTGCAGTCGCAGAATCATGATTCGCCTGTAGTCGCTGTATCATGATTCGTCTGCAGTCGCTGCCTCACGATTCGCCTGCAGTCGCAGAATCTTGTTTCGTCTGCAGTCGCTGCCTCACGATCCGACTAATTTGACGCGCACCGCATCGAGCAGTATGGGTTCAATTTCCAAACACTTTTGAAGCAGATGATCGG
>VGGT01000006.1 GCA_016868485.1 Bacteroidota bacterium | reverse complement strand
AATCAGCAGCAGTTCGGTGCCCGGATCGGCCTTGAGGGTGCCCCCGAGTGATTGAGCTTTGAGGGGCACGCAAGGCAAAAACAAGAGAACGAATAAGGGGAAAAGGTAGTTTTTCATAAGTGGCTTAGCGGTGGTTTGGAATGCTTCAAAAATACGCGTGATCATGCGTCTTTCATAGGTACTCATTAAGCGGGATCAACATCCAGCCAAATGCGGCATTGGTGCCCCAGCGAACTTTCTTCGAGGGCGGTGACTGCATCCATGACATTTCGTTTGACCTTAGCTAAATCGGGACCTGCCCGCTCGATTTTCAGCAACAACTCGCGGTGGTATTCATTTCGTACCCGGGCAATCGTGGGCACAGAAGGGCCTGTAACTCTTGGACCAAGGAGTCGACGCAGTTCATTCGCCAGCCATAGTGCAGCGCGCGATGCGGTGGCCTCTTGCCGGTGCCGGATGCTCAAACGGATCAGACGGACGAAGGGTGGGTAACCGTGTGCGGATCGACTTCCCAATTCGGCCGCTACAAATCCGATGTAGTTGTGTTCCTGTATCTGTTGAAGCAGCGGATGCCGTGGTTGACGCGATTGTATCAGTACCTCACCACGCACCTGGCGCCGACCCGACCGGCCACTCACCTGACTCAACAACTGAAAAGTACGTTCCTGCGCCCTAAAATCGGGCATTTTGAGTCCTGAATCGGCATTAAGCACCCCCACGAGGGTTACCCGTTCAAAATCTAATCCCTTGGCCACCATTTGGGTGCCCACCAAAAGATCAAGCTGCCCTGCTTCAAACCGACCAAGGATATCCGCATAGGCATGCTTTTTGCGGGCTACGTCCTGGTCGAGGCGAGCCACCCGGATGTTTGGGAACACCTGAAGCACTTCCTCTTCTATTTTCTCTGTACCAAATCCTTTGGTTCTCAATTCAATGCTGCCGCAGGCGGGGCAAGCAGGCGCTGGAATGGCCTGGAACCCGCAATAGTGGCAAGCCATGCGGTGCCTGGTTTTATGAAAGGTCAGGGTGATGTCGCAATCGGTGCAGCCCGGTGTCCATCCACAATCGGCACATTCGGTATAGGGCACATAACCCCGTCGGTTTTGCAAGAGGATGATTTGTTCTTGCCGGTCGAGCCTTTTTTGGATGGCCGCACAAAGCGCCCCAGACAACTCTCCTTTTAGGGTTTTGTTGCGTTTCTCAGCCAAAAGATCCACCCGATGAATTTGTGGTAGCTGTATCCCACCAAAGCGTTCTTCCAAGCGCACCAAATGGTATTTTCCCGTTGTGGCCAGGTACCAACTCTCCATGGAAGGGGTCGCCGACCCCAAAATCACACGGCTGCCGTGGGTAGCCGCCAATACCAATGCCGAGTCGCGGCCGTGGTAGCGGGGGGCCGGATCCTCCTGCTTAAAGGAAGCATCGTGCTCTTCGTCGACCACCACCATTCCCAGCTTGCGAAAGGGAAGGAACACGGCAGAACGCGCACCTAAGACCACCCGTGCTTGTCCGTCGGCTACTTGTTGCCAAATCTCGGCGCGTTCGGAATCACTAAAGCGCGAATGGTACATCGCAATGCCTATTCCTAGGTATCGGCGCAGACGTTCGAGCAGTTGGGTGGTGAGGGCAATTTCGGGAAGGATATAAAGTGCCTGCTCCCCGTCGGCTAGGTTTCGGAGGATCAGCTCTACATAAAGCAGGGTTTTTCCACTGCCTGTCCACCCATACAAGAGTACCGGAAGACGTTGCATCCAAGCCTGTTCTGTTTCTTCGAGTGCTTGAAGTTGTCGGTCTGATAAGGTATAGGCTTCGCCGCGCCCCAACACAACGGGCACGCGATCCACCCGAAAAGTGGTATGCTCGAATATGCCTTTCTCCACCAAGGTCTGCAGCGCGTAGGCAGGCAATTTTTTATAATCGACCAGCTGCGTACGGGCCACCCAGGCGCGGGCCGGCGACTCTTGCAGATAGGCCATAAGTATGTCTGTTTGGCGTGGCGAACGACGTTCTACTTCTTGCATGAGCGAACGAAGCGCTTCATCATGGCGATAGGCCTCAACCAGCCGATAATAACGGGCTCTTTTCTCCTTGTATTTGTTGTCGAGGTTTTCAACAGCGCGAATGTAGCCTTGGGCTACCAACCGACGAAGAAGCCCTCCCACCAACTTCCGGCCGAGCAACTGCTGAATTTGCGCTTGGGCCATGCTGTGGCGCGCATCAACCCAAAGCGCGGGGGTTTTCTCCTCCACTCCCGAATCCTCCGCTCCCGAATCCTCCGCTCCCGAATCCTCCTCGACTTCAAGGGCCATCAGGTTGCGCAACAGCAACGCCTCATCACTGCTTGGGAGGTAGGCCCGTTGGAATGCCTCTGCATCGAAATCGGGGTCGCGAACAAAGCGGGTTTCTGAACTGATTCGCATGGCACTGGGTAGCGCGGCCTGCATAACATCGCCCGGATAACAGAGGTAATAGGCCGACATCCACTCCCAAAACTTCTTCATGCGTTCATCGACCACGGGCTGGTCGTCGAGTACCTCAAGGATATCCCGTGTCGTACCCTTTATGGGCGGATTGCGGTGTATGGACCAAATGAGTCCGGCCACGAGCCGGTTTCGTCCGAGGGGCACCACCACACGGATCCCTATCTGCAATGCAGCCACCAAAGCGTCGGGCACCCTATACGTATAGGTACCCGGGATGTGCAACGGCAGTAAGATCTCGGCGTAGTGGGCATCCTCAGGCATTTTGCAAAAATAGGGGATTGGCAGCCTTTTCTCTTGTCCACAAAGGCTCAGTATGAACGGATTTGCTACGTATTTTTGTGGTTATGAAGTACGACAAGCATTTTTTTGTTTGCCAAAATGAGCGCAGCGACCCGTCTAAGAAAAGTTGTGGCAAGGAACAGGCTCAGATGATGGTACAGGCCCTACGTGATTCTGTTCGAGCGATCCATTCCGAACCGACCGCCTCCATTCGTGTGCGGGCTCAAGCTTGTGCCTGTCTCGACGCTTGCGCAGACGGACCAACCTTGGTGGTCTACCCCGAAGGTGTGTGGTATGGTGGCGTACAACCCGCTGATGCGCACGAAATCGTAGAGGCCCACTTAGGTGATGGTTCCCCCGTACGGCGGCTACAAATTCATCGACCTCAGGCAAACGATTCGATGGTTCATCCAATTCAGGCAAATGATTCGATGGTTCATCGACCCCAGGCAAACGATTCGATTGAGGCGACCAAGCAATGAAAACTGCGCGCCTTCATGCCCAGTGGGTGAAGGAGGAGGCCAAGCGGATCGGTTTCCATGCCTGTGGGATTAGCCGGGCCGAATTTTTAGAAGAGGATGCACCGCGGCTCGAACAATGGCTCAAATCGGGTATGCAAGGCCAAATGGCTTATATGGAGCGCAACTTCGACATGCGCTTAGATCCCCGCAAATTGGTGCCCGGGGCTCGGTCGGTGGTGAGCCTGTTGTTCAACTACCACAACCCTGATTCTGTGGGGGGTGATGACACACCCCGTATCGCGCAATATGCCTATGGGGAGGACTACCATTTTGTGTTGCGCGACAAACTCAGGGAACTGCTGGACTGCCTACGCGCACGCATTGGGCAGATCGAAGGCCGGATTTTCGTGGACAGTGCTCCTGTACTCGAAAAAAGCTGGGCAGCCCGATCTGGACTCGGCTGGGTGGGCAAAAACACGAACCTGATTACCCGCGAACAAGGCAGCTACTTCTTTTTATGTGAACTCATCTCCGATCTGGAGTTGGCGCCCGATGGCTCCATGGCCGATTATTGCGGCACCTGCACCCGTTGCATCGATGCGTGTCCGACCCAGGCCATCACACCCTATAAAGTCGATGGCAGTCGATGCATCAGCTACCTCACGATTGAGCTGCGCGATCAGATGCCCCAATGGGCCCAAGGACAATGGAAAGACTGGGTATTTGGGTGCGACATTTGTCAGGAAGTGTGCCCTTGGAACCGTTTCAGCCGACGGCACCACGAGGAACGGCTGATGCCCCATCCCGATTTACCCCTACTCGATCGAGATGCCTGGGTTGAAATGACGCATGAGGTTTTTGGGACCTTATTTCGCCGAAGTGCTGTCAAACGAGCTGGCTATGATCGGCTGATGTCGACCGTACGCCTGGTAGCATTGGGTGATGCAGGGGATGATAACGCTGAGTAGTATCCCAGCTAAGTGATGGACGACAACAAGAGCAGGCTGGGGAACAATCCCAGGCAGAGGCTATGGACGACAACAAGAGCAGGCTGGGGACAAATCCCAGGCAGAGGCTATGGCGAACCCAAGGCTGAGGTTGGGGACAAATCCAAGGCAGAGGCTATGGCGAACCCAAGGCTGAGGTTGGGGACAAATCCAAGGCAGAGGCTAAGGACGAACCTAAGGACAAGGCAAGAGAAAAAACAAGGACAGGGCTCAATAAAAGCTAAAGCAAAGCATCAAGGCTTACCCAGGGCGTATAAAGTGCGTATGTGCGAAACATAGGCACCGGACAGATTATCGAAGCAGTGATAAGGTAGGTTGAATTCGCGCGCTGTTTGTTCGACGATCTGAGAGATGGCCGGGTAGTGGATGTGGCAAATATTCGGGAATAAGTGGTGCTCTATTTGGTAGTTGAGTCCTCCCACGTACCAATTCAACAATTTGTTTTTACGGGCAAAATTGGCAGTGGTATGCAATTGGTGATCCGCCCATGGCTTTTCCATTTTTCCATCCTGATCCGGAAGCGGCTGGTCGACCCCTTCCACCAAGTGTGCCAACTGAAAAACAGACGCCATAATAAATCCCGCAACCAAAGCCATCACCGCGTAGCCCAAGAACCATTGTCCGAAGCTAATGGGCAGCAGAAAATAAGGTATGAGTAAAACCCCAAAATAGAACACTTTGCTCACCACCAAGGTCGTGAGTTCGCGACGAAAAGCGGCGGCACCCGACTGACGACCCCACGTAATCACCTGAACAAAATCCTTGATATGAAAGGTCATCACCATAAGGCTGTACAAAAATGGACCATACAAAAACTGCAGACGCATGATGCCCAGATAGGGATCATGCTTGTCGAAGCGGAGGATAAAACGCCCTGCGATGTCGCCATCAGCCTCGTGGATGTTGGTGAATGTATGATGCAAGGTATTGTGTTGCACCTTCCAATTGTAGACATTCCCCCCCAAGAGGTACATGCTACCTGAGAACAATCGGTTGATCCAAGGACGGTCGCTGAATGCGCCATGGCAGGCATCGTGCATGACCGACATGCCCACGCCAGCCAAACCGATCCCCATCAGCAAGGCCAAGACCAGCATTTGAAGGGGCGTAAACCATCCGGTAAGAATCAGAGCGAAGGGCGCAATGTATAAAGCAAGCATGCCCAATGATTTGTATACCATGCGGCTTCCACCCTTCTGGGAGATGCCTTGTTGTTGAAACCATTGGTCGACCCGTTCACGAAGAACAGGGAAAAATCCGTCTTGAGAACTTCTGGCAAACTTGATCGCTGGTACTTTCATATTTTCAATGAAAAATTAGTTTCGTGTGGCTTTTATCTAAATCAGTTGCAAAAGTACATAGGGGAACTCATATATTTCTCGCTGTTTTTTTACACCCAATAGGGCTCTTTTCCACTTATTTTTGAGACGTTTTATGAAAACAAGATGATTCAGGGCCTTGTGCATGCCGTAAAATCGTGGATTCCCAATGCCATCACGCTGATGAACCTTCTGATGGGTTGCGTGGGTGTGAGCCTTGCTGCTTGGGGCGATTTGGTGGGTGCCTCCCGGGCCGTCATGCTGGCGGCTTTTTTGGATTTGTTTGATGGCATGGCAGCGCGAGCCCTGGGTGTGGCATCGCCTGTAGGAAAAGACTTGGATTCATTGGCCGATGTGGTGAGCTTCGGACTTGTTCCGTCCTTTATATTGTATCAACTAGCGGCCAGCGCTCCGGGTCTTGCCGGCACCGAATGGATCGTTTATGTACACACCCTCGCTGCGGCATTGCGTTTAGCCCGGTTTAACCACGATACGCGACAAACCGACCACTTTATTGGTTTAGCCAGTCCGGCTGCAGCCTTAATTCTCGTTTCTGCCGTCGCTTTTTTGGGTCAAAATGAACCCCTTTCGCTTCAGATCCGCTCGGAATTGACCAAATTGCTGATCTATGGAGCCGCCTCGGGCACGGCGCTGCTGATGCTCGCTCCCCTTCCCATGCCCTCCTTAAAAAATCGGGCTCCTGGCCCGGCGATTGCAGACCTTATGGTATTGGGGACTTCGGCCCTCGTTGGGGTCTTGAGCGCATGGCTACTTTCACCCGATGCAGGCATATTTTGTGCTTTATTGACGTACACGCTCTGTTCCGTTCTTCGTTTATTGCTTTTCCCCAATAGCATTCGCCCTTAATTCCCGAATATTCTTCCATTTGATAATAAATCCCTATGATCTTCATCGCTCACATCGACATCATGCCCCACGACGCGCTATTAGACCCCCAAGGAAAAGCGGTTGAAGGAGGATTGGCCAAATTGAATCTGGCGAACCTCACCCAAGTTCGGGTGGGCAAGCACATTCGCGTGCAGGTTGAGGCCGACAACCAGGAGGCGGCCAGCGCGGCGGTCGATACGGCCTGCAAGCAGTTGCTCGCCAATACCATCATGGAGCGTTTTCAGTACACACTCGAACCCATATCCTGAGGAATTTCTACTGAATGACCCATGCGGCCATCGGCATACACGCTCCAGAACCCGTTGCGGCCAAGAATTATGGCCATTTGTATGGGCGTCTGCCTGTCGGCTGTTGATTTTTCTTATGCTCAAGACACGCTCTTGGCACGGCAAATACTCGATACGTTGTGCAGTCCCATTTTTGCGGGCAGGGGTTATCAGCGGGGGGGACAGCAGGCAGCGGGAGTGTACATCCAAGAACGATTCGAGGGATGGGGCCTGCATACGCTACCCACATCGCCCTGCACCGTGCGTGTGGCCTGCTATGACGAGGTTGAATTATCTGTAGGGCGAAAGCGACTGAAGACTGGGGTGGATTACAGCCTGGCAGCAGGTTCAGGCTGTGGATCCGGATACCTGAAAGGATTGCCCCGAAATAAAAGAGCCAACCCCTATTATGCGGATCGGTCGACCTACACCTACCCATACAACAGCCACGTTAAGAAAAGGCTTCAAGCTTCGGCTCAGGGTCGTTTGGAACTGGAATGGCGCAAAGGACCATTTATTGGTTCACTGGCCGACAGCATGGGTCAAACCACACGCATCCGAATCGACCCCAGTCATTTACCCAAAAATGCCCGTCGCCTCCGCTGGAACATCGAGGGAAGACTCGATACCTCCCTGCAATTCAACATTGTCGGTATGATTGAGGGCAGTCAATACCCAGATTCGATCATAGTGTTGTGCGCCCACTACGACCACTTAGGCCTGTTGGGTCTTTCGTGCATGTATCCGGGTGCCAACGACAACGCCAGCGGTACGGCCATGCTCATGGACCTGGCCAGACATTACGCCCTATCCGAAAATCGTCCACCCTACAGCCTATTGTTTGTGGCTTTTGCCGCTGAAGAAGCTGGCCTTTTAGGCTCAAGGCAGTATGTAAAGGATCCACCTATTCCCCTTGAGCGGCACTGCCTGGTCATCAACCTAGACCTCATGGGCGGAGGATCGAAAGGACTGATGGTTGTGAACGGGGAGGAAGAGGCAGCCCTAACCGAACTCATTCGTCGTTGCAATGCCCAGGGACAATTCCTCAGTCGAATCGACGTACGAAGGAATGCCCCCAACAGCGACCACTATCCATTCACGCTCAAGAATGTGCCCGCCGTGTTTTTGTACACACAGGGTGATGTGACGGCCTACCACCATCCCGACGACCGGGCGGAGGACCTCGCATGGAAGCATTATACGCCTACCTTTCAACTCCTGCGCGATGTGGTTAACCAACGCATGCGCATTGATCCTGCGGCCCATTCCCAGACCCCTTCCAGACCATGACCACCGGCATCCTGTACCTTGTGCCCACCCCCATAGGAAACCGGGGCGATATCACCCGTCGCGCCCTTGAGGTGCTGTCCGAGGTAGACCTCGTGCTCTGCGAAGATACCCGTCGGAGTGGTCAGCTGCTGCGCGATTATGCATTACACAAGCCCTTGCAGTCGCACCATAAATTCAATGAGCACCAAAGCATCGGGCGTCTGATGAGTCTGTTGGGTGAAGGCAAGAACATTGCGCTGGTGAGCGATGCGGGTACCCCGGGCATCTCGGATCCTGGATTTTTGGTGGTGCGGGCTGCGTTGGCTGCCGGACACACGGTAGACGCCCTCCCTGGGCCAACCGCCTTGATACCGGCCCTTGTTCAATCGGGAATCCCATGCGATCGTTTTTGCTTCGAAGGATTCCTCCCGGTTAAAAAAGGGCGACAAACACGCCTGCAAGAACTCGCACAGGAAAGCCGCACCATGGTCTTTTATGAATCGCCTCATCGGTTGCTGAAAACCCTGGAGCAATTGGCACAGGTATGTGGTGAAGACCGTCAGGCTAGCGTGTCGCGCGAGTTGTCGAAAAAATTCTCTGATACCGTGCGTGGCAGCCTTGCCATCCTGCATAGCCACTTCCAAAAACAAGAACCCCGTGGAGAATTCGTTATCGTTCTGGCTGGCCGCTGACCGGCGCGTTCGCTTGGTTTATGCACTGGCCTCCGCCATCATGGCCTGGCAGGCCTTCCCCCCCTATAACCTGAGCGTTCTGATCTTCGTGGCCTGGGTTCCTTTGCTCATTACGGAAGACCAGCTCTATTACCAACACGGTAAAGACGCAGGGCGACATGTTTGGCTTTGGAGTGCCCTTCATTTCCTTTTGTTCAACACCTTGGCTACCTGGTGGATAAAAAACGCGGCATGGATTGGCGCCATAGCCGCCATCCTGATCAACACATTCCTGATGAGTGCGGTGGTTTACGCATACCACCGGGTGAAGCGCAACAGCGGCGAACGAACAGCGTGGCCCGTACTTGTGGCGGGTTGGCTGGCCATGGAACACATGAACCTTCGTTGGGACCTCGATTTCCCTTGGTTGCTCCTGGGCAATGCCTTTGCAGGCAATCCTTGGATGGTGCAATTCTACAGCGCAACAGGGGTTGCCGGTGGAACGCTATGGGTATGGGTGGTGAATATCTTGGTATTTACCGGACTCCGCCATTTGTTGCTGCGCCCTCCCTTGTCGGCTGAAGAGCGCACAACACGGGGCTGGCTCGCTTTCCGAGATCTTTTCAGGGCAGCCCTTGTGTTGTTTCTACCCCTATTGGTTTCGCTTTACCTCTACAGAACCCATAGTGATGAGGGCTTACCTACGGCCGAAGTAGGCATCATACAGCCAAATGTAGATCCCTACAACGAAAAATTCGAAGCCGGAACAGAAGCCAAACAACTCGATGACTTATTGCGCTTATCTGATCAGGCCATTGGCCGCGATACTCGACTATTGTTGTGGCCCGAGACTTCCATACCGGGATTGGTTTGGCTACCCGACAGCGGGGCCCTGCAACCCGAATTGCAACAAATTCGACACCGACTCAGTTATTACGAAGGCCTGAGCCTGCTTGCGGGTGCCAGTGCCATCACCGATTGGGGCATGAACCCGCCCGATCAGCCTGCGGTCAGGCGACAGGCCAGCGGTCGTGGGTACACCGTCCACAATTCCGCTCTGTGGTTAAAAAATGGGGACGCCCTTGGGGTATACCACAAGTCGAAACTGGTGGCAGGCGTAGAGAAGCTGCCCTACCCCCACTTTTTCGGGCTCATAAGTCGCCTCATCTCGGTCGATCTGGGCGGAATGAGCGGGCAACTTGGCGCTCAGGAACAGCGCTCCGTTTTCACTGCCGGCACCCTACGCGTGGCACCTGTTATTTGCTATGAATCGGTTTTCGGTGATTATACCACCGGATACACCCGCGGTCCGAACGGAGCCAATCTCATTGCCGTCGTCACCAACGATGGCTGGTGGGGGGAAACCGACGGCCACCGGCAGCATCTGGCGTATGCCCGTCTGCGCGCCATCGAAAACCACCGCTATGTGGTGCGGTCTGCGAATACAGGCATTTCAGCCGCCATCAATGCCCGCGGCGATGTGTTGCAGCAGCTTCCATGGTGGAAAGCGGGCTGGCTTCGGGTTCGCGTGGCGCTTCATGATGAGCAGACCTTTTATATGCAGTATGGCGACTACCTGGGCCGCCTGGGTTGTTTCTTGTTTGCCCTTCTGCTGCTGGCCTCTTGGGTGCAAACGAAATCGCATCAACGCCGACGAGCCTAATAAACCGAATGAAACCAACAGCATCATGGAGGTATTAAACCATCACCCTAACCTACGCGAACAGGTGCTCGAAGTGGCCCGACCCGTGGCCGATTTTCAACGCCGCGAATGGGCGACCTTCAACCGAAGCGCAATCGAATACAAGGGCGCGCATGATTTGGTGAGTTATGTAGACCGGACGTCAGAGGAAATGCTTGTGGCTGGCTTGTCGACCCTCCTTCCCGAAGCCGGCTTTCTCACCGAAGAGGGAACGGTAGAACAGCGCCAACGCCCGCTGATGTGGGTGGTAGACCCCCTCGACGGCACCACCAACTTTACCCACGGGCTGCCCTTCTTCTCCATCAGTATTGCCCTATTGTTTGAAGGGACTCCGCTGTTGGGATTGGTTTGGGAACCGATTCGAGACGAACGGTTTTCGGCTGTAGCCCAACAAGGAAGCTGGCTCAACGAGGAAAAAATCAGGGTATCCGCAACTAGCCATCTGGATCAAGCCCTTTTGGCCACTGGATTTCCCTACGAAAAATACGACCGGGTCGATGATTACTTGCCCGTACTCAGACGAATGATGACCGAAAGCCGTGGCGTTCGGAGACTCGGCAGTGCGGCCCTCGACCTGGCCTATGTGGCTTGCGGACGATTTGACGGCTATTATGAATACAACCTAAGCCCCTGGGATGTAGCCGCTGGGGTGTTGCTCGTGACGGAAGCTGGTGGACTGGCTACGGATTTTTCGGGGGATGCAAACGCTATTTTCTGCAAGCAAATAGTGGCCTCTAACCAGCCACTGCATCCGCAACTGATGAGCCGACTCGATCCCCTTCGTTAAAACCAATAGCTGAGGTTTAGGCCTCAACCAGATTGATCTCTGGATCAACCAGAATACGACCGCAATGCTCGCAAACAGTGATTTTCTTGCGCAGACGAATGTCCATTTGTCGCTGTGGCGGAATATGATTGAAGCAACCCCCACACGCATCGCGCTCAATCGCCACAACCGCCAGGCCGTTGCGGGCATTTCCTCGGATTCGAGAATATGCTGTAAGGAGACGTTCCTCCACATGTTTCATGGCCTCCTTGGATTGCTCCATCAGCTCCTTTTCTTCCTTCTCTGTATCAGCGACAATACCACCTAGTTCTGTTTTCTTGATCTCGAGGTCTTTGTAGCGCTCCGTAAGCAAGTCACTCACACCCTGCATCTGTTGACTTGTCATTTCAACCGCCGCATTCTGCTCGGCGATACGCTTGTTGGCAATTTCAATATCCAAGCCCTGCAATTCGATCTCCTTGCTGATCGCATCATACTCACGGCTGTTTTTAACCCCCATGATTTGCTGCTCATAGCGTGTTTTCAGTGTATTGGCGTCATTCAACTTGGCTTGCCAATCTGAAATTAAACGTTTCAGTCCACTCAAAGTCTCGTTGAACTTTTCCATTCGGGTTTCCATACCTGCGATTTCGTCCTCCAAATTCTTTACCTCTTGGGGCAATTCGCCACGCAGGACACGCAGATGGTCGATCTGGGAGTCAATTTGCTGAAGGTGATAAAGTGCGCGGAGTTTTTGTTCGATGCTTTGTTCCATGTCGTTATTTGACAGTTTCGGTTACTAAAATCGGTTCCTACAAATAGGAAACCGGGTTTGTTGGGGTCTCCGAAATGAGGACCGCAAAGTTAGTGAATTCCTGCGACAAAATCTCAGCAATAAGTTGGGGCACGAACTGCTCGGTTTCGTAGTGTCCCAAGTCGGCAATCACGATGCGCTGATCGGCTTCAAAAAACTCATGGTATTTGAAATCGGCCGTAAGGAATAGGTCAGCCCCAGCCGAAACAGCATCAGGCAATAAAAAAGAACCCGAACCTCCACAAAAAGCAATGCGTTGCACCGCTCGTCCCAAAAGTTGCGTGTGTCGGATCATCCCGCCGAAGACCGTTTTAATTTGGTGTAAAACTTCCGCTTCATCCTTTGGCTCGGGCAATTCAGCCAGCCAACCTGCGCCATATTCCGACACCTTGTTTTCGAGCTTCAACACATTGTAAGCGACCTCCTCATAGGGGTGGGCCTTAAAGAGGGCTTTGAGCACGACCGATTCGATCCAATAGGGGTAAATTAACTCAATGCGCATCTCGTCGACCCGTTCCAGTATGCCCATTTCACCCAACGCAGGTTTTGCTCCTTCCTCGGGCTTGAATGTGCCCTCACCCCTTAAATTAAAACTGGCGTGTGAATAGTTACCAACCCAGCCCGCGCCGGCTTCGAAGAGTGCCGCTCGAACGGCCTCAGCATGCCCTTCGGGAACAAAAGTCGTGAGTTGGCGCAATACACCCGACATCGGGCGCAGTACCCGACCTTTTTCCAGTCCCATTTTAAGCGCCATATGCCGACTCACCCCCTGTTTGATGTGATCGAGATTGGTGTGCAGTGCATAGATGCCCATACCCAACTCGATGGCACGCACTACACAGCGCTCCACCTGACCGGCACCCGTGAGCCTGCCTAACTTTTTGAAAATGATGGGGTGATGGGCCACCACCAATCCACAGCCTCGCGCAAATGCTTCTTCTAAAACAGCCTCAGTGAGGTCGAGCGTGCACAAAACAGCCGAAATCTGGGCATCGGGTCGGCCTATCAGCAGACCCGAGTTGTCATAGGACTCCTGAAGGGCTGGGGGCACACGCCGTTCGAGGGCCTGCACAACCGCTGAAATACTGATCATGAACTAAAATTAAATGCTTGAAAAAATAGATTTCGGCAAAAATACCCATTAAGGGAGCCCCCAAACCCATAGAAAAACAATTGAAGGAAAAACTTTGTAAGTTTGTGGGTTAAAGTAAGCCGTGAACAGAATCTGGTTGTTGCCTTTGAGCTATGTATATGGGCTCGGTGTGTGGATTCGAAACCGACTCTACGACTGGAATATTCTCAGCAGCGAGAAATTCAAGATCGCTGTAGTGAAAGTTGGGAATCTAACCACGGGTGGCACGGGCAAAACCCCCCACACCGAATTGGTGGCGGCCATGTTGATGGAATTGTTTCCAACAGTCGCTATTCTATCGCGGGGATATCGCCGCAAGACCCAAGGATTTCGTTTAGCCGACCAGGCCGATACACCCGACACCATTGGCGACGAAGCCTTTATGCTGTACCGAAAGTTGCCTGGGGTGCTGGTGGCTGTGTGTGAAGACCGAGCAGAAGGCATTCATCGACTGCTTAAAATTCAACCCTACTTGAGTGCGGTGATCCTCGACGATGGCTTGCAACACCGAAAAGTGGAGGGTGGACTTAATCTCCTATTGAGCGATTTCAATCGGCCATTTTTTCGAGATTACCTCCTCCCCGCAGGCAATCTTCGTGAATCAGCGTCAGCGGCGCACAAGGCCGACCTGATTGTGTTCACCAAAACACCAGGCCAGTTGAGTTTATATGACAAAAAGCTCTACGAGACTAAGGTAAAGCCAGGAGCACACCAAACGATCCTGTTTACCACCCTTCAATACAGTGAACCCGTCTTTATAGAACCATTCCCTGAATGGCCCCTGACTGCCTCCGACCAGATCGTGGTGGTGACCGGCATTGCCCATGCCGACTCGCTCATCACCTATATTAAAACGGTTGGCCCTACCTACAAACACTTGGAATATCCAGATCACCACGAATACAAACAGGCCGAACTCAACCAAATCGAAGCAGCCTGGCAATCATTTCCACCGAGCCAGGGCAATCGGTATATATTATGCACCGAGAAAGATTTTGTGAAATTGGCCATGCACTGTGCTTGGTTCGAACAACTGCAAATCCCACTCGCATACCTGCCCGTAGAGATTGGATTCGACGAGCAAGACCGGACACTATTTATCAAAAGAATCGAATCCTATGTACGCCAGCATCAGCGAAACACTTGAGTACATCCGCCGTAAAACCCCGATCGAACCGAGAGTAGGCATCATTTTGGGAACCGGACTGGGTAAGTTAGCCGAAGAAGTCGAGGTGGAACTCAGCATCGCCTATACACAGCTGCCCCATTTTCCTGTGAGTACCACAGAAAGTCACCGCGGTCGACTCATTCTGGGCAGACTCAGGGGGCAGTCGGTAGTGGTTATGCAAGGTCGATTTCATTACTATGAGGGTTACAGCATGCAGCAGATCACACTGCCTGTTCGGGTCATGAAAGCCATGGGCGCCGAGTTTTTGTTGTTGTCGAATGCCTCCGGTGGTCTAAACCCGAGTTTTAAAGAGACTGACCTGATGCTCATTACCGACCACATCAATTTATTGCCGGAGCATCCATTAAGGGGGACCCATTATCCGGCATGGGGGTCACGATTTCCGGATATGGGCCAGGCCTATGACACAGAACTCATACGCTTGGCACGGGCTGCTGCCACCATGCATTCCATAGACCTTCATGAGGGCGTATACGTCTCCGTACAAGGCCCAGCCCTTGAAACACCAGCAGAGTACCGCTACCTGCGCCAAATCGGTGGCGATGCAGTGGGCATGAGTACGGTTCCGGAAGTCATCGTGGCCCGACAGATGGGCATGCGCTGCATGGCTATTTCTGTAGTGACCGACGAAGCTTTCCCCGAAACACCCCGCCCCGTGACCCTTCAAAGTGTGGTTTCGGCGGCAACGAAGGCCGAACCCCGCCTCACCCGCATCATGCTGGATGTAGTGGAGGGCTTGGGATGATGCCCATTCTACACAGATTGGCTTGCGTCTTGGCGGTTTGGCTGATCGCCTTCTATTCGAATCCTTTGTTGGCTCATTCTGGTATTTTTTCCGTTGTTTTGGATGAATACACGCCCGCGGATACCTCCGGAACGGCAAAACCCAAGGGGCCACCCCAGCTACCTAAGGCCTATCGATTGGCCGATTTTCATTACGACACCATTCATTATGCACAAGCCGATACGCTCCTGTTTGGTGTATGGCGCTACGACCCGATCATGCAACCCAATTTCAGGGCGCATTTGGGGGTGGCGGGGAGCGCGTCGCGGAGTTTGTGGGGCGGATTAGCGCCTTTTCAGGTACTCAACCTCGGATTTGCAGGAACACATGCCACTTGGCCGGATGAAGGCGGCGGTCTTTTCTACCATCGAGGGGATCCTTTTACCCGCATCGATTACGCCGCAGGTTCTGGAGCCGCGCTGCAGCGCTTTGGTCTACTGCATGCACAGGATTTGGGGCCGACGACCTCGGTTGGGGTCGAATTTCGCCAGCTGGGTAGTGATGGATTTTACCTCAACCAAGAGCACCGAAGTCGTTACACCCGCCTGTTTGGTCGGTTGCAGGACCGTAGCCAACGATACGCCTTGCATATTGAACACCTGGGCCGACAAAAAACAGCCGATGAGTGTGGAGGAATCGTGGATGGACGCGTGTTTGAAACGACCCAAACCGTGGCCCCACTGAATGTGCGGGTGCAGCTGATTGGGGCGCAAAGTTTATGGTCGGACCGTCGACTCAAGCTGCGGCAGGAGTGGCGATTTGGCCACCGACTCCCCAACGCGAACGCTCCTACAGAATCCCAAAAGCCATCAACCGACTCCACCAAAAGCCAGGTCGATTCGAAATGGACCTTGTTTCACGAACTGACTTGGGCAAAAGAAACTTTTCGGTTTACCGACAACAACCCCCTTCAGTCCTACTTTCCTCCATTCCGATACAGCGATTCGGCCACCTTCGACAGCAGTGGCATGCGGTGGCAAGAGCATGGGATTGGGCTGCGAAAACTGCCCGGCCGAAGGTCAGGCAGCACCTGGGCTTTATCAACCCATTACGTAAACGCCCAGATCTTGAGCGACAGAATGCAGGCGATTCCCCAATCTGTTTTTTGGGTGGATTTTGCCGGGCATTGGCCAGCCTCAAGCCGCAGCCGCATAGACTGGGATGTGCGGGAGGTGCTGCACAACAGCCAACAGGCGAAAGGACGGTGGATGTCGTTGCGCTTTGCGCGACAGATGGGCAGCTGGAGACTCGACCTGAACGCTTCCCATCAGTTGAGGGCAGCCGACTGGGTGGCTGAACGCTATGCAGGCAATTACACCCAAGCCCGTCAATCGCTCGACGCCATGGGTGAGCAAAGCCTTCAACTGGCGCTGGCTCGGGGGCGCTTCAAGCTGCAAATGGGGCAAAAATGGTTGACGGGCTGGGTGTATTTCGATAGCATCGGACTACCGCAACAGCATGCAGGCGATCTTGGCCTGACCCAAATCGCGTATGAATGGTCGCTGCGCAAGGGAATTTTTCGCTACGACATGCACCATGGCTGGCAATTCGGGCAATCGGGCCCGCTCAGACTGCCGCAGTGGATGGCACATGATGTGATCAGCCTCGAAAAGCGGTTTCGCAGTGGATTTACCCTATCGACCGGGCTCGAACTGCGGATGCAAAGCCGCTACAAGGGCTTGGGCTACCGAGCAGAGGTCGGCCAATTTGTCGTACAAGACACCTTAGAGGCGGGGGACTATCCGTTGGTGGACGGATTTATTGCCCTCAAGGTGAACCGAGCACGCCTCTATCTTCGAATGGACCATTTGAGCCGGGGCTGGACCGCCCCCGGTGGCTTTCAAATCCCCCTATACCCCATCTACGACAGGGCACTGCGTTTTGGGATCAGCTGGGACTTTTACAGATGAAGAATCCCAAGCGTGGTATGCGATAATTTGATGAATTCTAATGCGGCTCTTTGGTGTATTTCAACAAGAAATAAACGAAGCCTCCAAGGGCTACCACAGTGAAAATGATCCAACCAGTCATATGCTCTAATTTGGACGCAAAATAAGACAGGGCCGTCATATGTAAAAATGAAAACCAGTTAAAATTGGTATTTTCGCACCTCAAAAGACCAAAACTGATGGTAGGAAACAAAAAAGTGGTGGTCATCATGCCGGCCTACAACGCAGAACGAACACTCGAAAAGACCTACCAGCGCATTCCGCGCCCGCTGGTCGACGAGGTCATCCTCACTGATGATGCTTCGAGCGACCAAACCGCGGCTCTGGCCCGTCGATTGGGGATTGACTGCGTGATGGAGCATCCCCGCAACCGTGGATATGGGGGAAATCAGAAGACCTGCTTCGACGCCGCCCTCGATCGGGGGGCTGATATCGTTGTGATGCTGCACCCCGACTACCAATACGCCCCCGAGTTGATCCCGGCCATGGTGCACTTGATCGATTCCGGCCTCTATCCAGTGGTTTTTGCCTCCAGAATTTTGGGTACGGGGGCCCTGAAAGGGGGAATGCCCCTCTATAAATATGTTTTTAACCGAATGCTCACCGCATTTCAGAATCTGTTGATGGGGCTCAAACTTTCGGAATACCACACGGGCTACCGGGCGTTCCATGCCGACGTATTGAGGGGGGTCGACTACCACAAAAATTCCGATGATTTTGTTTTCGACAACCAAATCATTCTCCAAATTGCCCATCGAGGCCATGAAATTGGTGAAGTGAGTTGCCCGACCCGCTACTTCGCCGAGGCCTCCTCCATCAATTTTCGCCGGAGCATGACCTACGGATGGGGGGTGCTGTTCCATGCCATCGGGTATCGGCTGCACCAGCTGGGCTTGGTTCGCATGCGGATTTTAAAATAAAATGACCAGGCGCAACTCCTTTTGGATCATCGGCTGTTGGCTGCTGTTTTTGTTCATGCACCTCGGCGCCGTTCCCCTGTTCGATTGGGATGAGGTCAATTTTGCCGCCTCAGCTCGCGAGATGCTGATCACAGGTGATTGGGAGCGGGTCACCATCAATTTCGAGCCTTTTCGCGAAAAGCCGCCCCTGTTTATCTGGTTGCAGGCCTTGAGCATGTATTTGCTAGGCATGGGCACGTGGGCTGCCCGATTTCCCAATGCCATCGCTGGCCTGTGTACGCTTTGGGTCTTGTATCGCCACGCCCCCCGATTGCACCTATTACCCCCTAGCCTGGGCATGACCGAACACGCGCCTGTTGTTCCACCCGTTGATGCCCCGAACACACCGCACCATCCACTCCAGCGTTGGGCTTGGGGAGGGGGATGGGGAGGGAAATGGGGATGGGGATGGCCGCTTATGTTGATGTCGGGCACCCTGCCCTTTATGTATTTTCGCAGCGGCATTATCGATCCTTGGTTTAACCTGTTCATGCTGCTCAGTATATTGGCGATGAGCCAAACAACGGGCAGTAGCCGAGTGGCGGGACTAAAATCAGGGGTTTGGGCGGGGCTTGCCGTCCTCACCAAAGGTCCTGTTGGCCTGCTCATACCCAGTCTGGTGGCAGCCTGGATGCTCCTCAGAAACCCCAATCTACGCCGGCGCGGCTTTGGGGCACTTCCCTATTTTCTTGGCGCCTCCCTCTTGGTCGCCTCGCTTTGGTTTTTACCCGAAACCCTCAAAAATGGCCTCTGGTTCCTGCGTTCCTTTTTCGTGTACCAATGGGAGTTGCTGCGGCAACCGGTAGCGGGTCACCAACAGCCTTGGTTTTACCACTTGGTGGTGGTCTTTTTAGGCTGCTTTCCCTTCAGTCTTTGGGCCATACCAGAAGCATTCCGTTGGCGCAGGAAATCCAAAAACACGCACTCCACGCGCCCAACAACCCAAAAGAACCTGATCTCAGACGATGAAACAACAGATATAGGTCTCGTTTCCTGGATGCAAACCACCCTATGGGTCGTTTTGGTGCTGTTTAGCCTGGTGAGCACGAAGATCATCCATTATTCGAGCATGGCTTGGGTGCCTTTGAGCGCGCTGGCCTGGGTAGGTTTTCAACGCTCCATGTTCAAAAACCCAGCGTGGGGCCCGGCAGAACATCCTTCAGGGGGCGAACATGCGTTGATCCGCTGGTTATTCAAGGGCAATGTTGTTCGAAACGTGCTGACCGATTGGCGCCTGTTGACACTAACAATACTCGGCTTGCTCATGGGTTTGATTTGGTTGATGCTTGCCGCTGTCGGTCGTAGGGCCGGCCTTGTGGCCAACTACTTGAAAATGGACAGCTACGAATGGGGCATGCTCCACAACAGCACGGTAAGTTGGCCGATCCATACTTATTTGCCCGGCATCCTCTGGATGAGCATCTGTCTGTGGGCCGTTGTGCTGTTGGCCCGACGGCGGTGGATCTTATCCGTGCATACCATGGCCATTGGAATTCCCGCAACGCTCTGGTTGATTCAAATGTTGCTCTTTCCAAGGATTGAGCAGATGGTACAGGGGCCTTTGCGGCAGTGGTGTATCGAATATGCCGACCAAAACCAAACAGTGGTGGCCTGGGGTTATCGAAGCTACGCACCCTTTTGGTACAACCGATGGACACCCGATCGGCGGCGGATGGGCGACGACCAAAAAGATACCCAGCAGCAAGCTCTTTATTACGTGATGCGCATCGACCGACTCCAAGACAAGGAAGTGAGCGCACATTTCAATCTCATCGAACGACGCGGTGGCTTCGCATTGATGAAACGAAAAGAAATGGCTGATCCCGTGCAAACGAATCCAGATTCTAATTGATCCGCTATGCGCATTGACTGGCGTAACGGAAACCATATTTTCTATTTTTATGTACTGATTGGGTCGATTTTTGGCGCTGTTCAGGCCCGATGCACGGGCCTGCACCCCGATGAGGCCTATTACTTCCAATTCAGTCAGACGCTCGATTGGGGCTATTTCGATCACCCACCGATGATTGCCCTGCTGATTCGGGCGGGGGGGTATTTTCTCGACGGAATCATGGGCCTACGGTTGGGCACCGTTTTGCTGTATCCCCTATTTTGGCTGTTGGTTTGGCGATTGGTGCGCACGGCGCCAACTCCGGGTAGAAGACAAGCACACATCATGGGCATTTTGATGGCCTCGCTCCCCATGATGCAGCTCTACGGCTTCATCACCACACCCGACATGCCCTTGCTTGGCTTTACAGCCTTGTTTTGGCTCGTTTACCGCCGGATTTTGATGCAAAGAGGTTCAGCGCTGAGCAACGCAGCTTGGCTGTGCCTTGCACTCACGGGCATGGCCTACAGCAAGTACCTTGGCGCCATACAAGTAGTCCTTGCGCTGGCCGCGCATCCCAAACTCATGAGAAATCGTTCGTGGATCACCGCATCGACCGCCACCTTCATCCTCTTGATGCCCCACCTCTATTGGCAGTATCGACACAACTTCGTGACCTTCCGCTTTCACCTGGGGCACCGAACCGAGGGAATTCACTGGGACTACATCTGGCAATACTTGCCCAATCAATTGGCTGTGTTCCATCCCTTCAATCTTCTGGCTCTATTCATGCTCGATTGGCGACCCAAAACACAGTCCGATCCAATGAACCGCGCTATGCGCTTTTCCTTGCTGGGGATGTTGATCTTTTATGGATTGTTGTCGCTGCGGGGACATACTGAGCCGCACTGGACCGTATCCGCCACCATACCGATGCTGTGGCTGTTTGTGCGCCGCGCCGAAGAACATGTACATTTCCGTCGGTTTATACTCCGTTTCACTGGACCCAGTTTGTTGGTGGTGTTTGCCCTGAGGCTGTGGCTTTTTACCGACTCAGGCAACCGAGTGGCCCGCCTCAGTCGACCCGATCCCTTGTACACTGACATGGCACGTATGGTTGACGACCGACCTGCTTTGTTTACGGGCTCCTTTCAGGATGCCGCTTTGTTTCAGTTTCACACTGGTAAAACAACGGGATTGGTAACCACCGCCGGGGTTCGTGGCACCCAATACGACCTTTGGAAACGGCATGCACGCTGGCAACAGCATTCTGTAGTGGTATTCGGTGCCGAAGGACCGCGGGCTCACTGGTTATCTGTCGGTGATCGAGGCATTTCCTACATCGAGAGCGATCATCTTCAGAGCCCCGAATTGTTGCACATACAACAAATAAGCAGGCGCAGCGCACAGCACCCCGACAGCCTGCTCCTCGTTGTTTGGGTAACAAACCCTACGGATTGTGCAATGGACCAACAACACCCCGATTTTCCATTCCGTTGGGTTTTGTGCACGAGCAAGCCGGGAGCTGGGCCGATCGATACACTTCAGGCCCGAAATGTGTCGAAGTCTGCGCGTTTCGAAGCCCGAAAAACAACACCAATCGTGTGGAGCATCCATAAAGCTGACCTTCCCGCTGAACCGATCTTTGTAGGCCTGAGAACCATTTTCGGGCACCAATTTCCCATTCATCGAGCGAAAAACGACCCTTAGGGGTTTCCAAATTCCCGATCATTGAGTGGAAAATCCCTTACAAGCCCCCAAATTCCCAAACATCCAACAAAAACGACCTTAGGGGTTTCCAAATTCCCGATCATTGAGTGGAAAATCCCTTACAAGCCCCCAAATTCCCAAACATCCAGCAAAAACGACCCTTAGGGGCCCCCAAATTCCCAAACATCCAACAAAAACGACCCTTAGAGGTTTCCAAATTCCCAAACATCCAACAAAAACGACCCTTAGAGGTTTCCAAATTCCCGATCGGCTCTCAAACAATTCCATCATGAATCAGGTTTAAAGGGGTGGCCATCGCTTGTACACCTGACCCATGCACCGCAGTGAATTCCCCCGTTCCCATGATCTTTTACCCGCAGCCGCTGATTTTATTGGCCGCTGTTATTCAGAAATTGGACGCGCTGAAGCGGTAAACCGGCGAATCCAAGACATTCGCATCGAAATAGAAACGACGGGCACCTATCAACATTTGTCGTTCGAACTGGAACATGGTGCGCGGATGGCATGGCGCAACAGCAACCGCTGCATTGGTCGGCTTTTTTGGAAATCGCTTAAAGTACGCGATGGGCGGCACATCAACACAAACGATGCCGTGTTCGACGCCTTAGGCAATCATCTGAAGTACGCCACCAACAAAGGTGCAATTCGCCCACTGGTGAGCATTTTCGCCCCTGCACATCCCGACCGACCCGAACAGTCCCTCATACTGGCCAATCACCAGCTCATCCGTTATGCAGGCCATGCAGTGGAAGAAGGTGTATGTCTGGGCGACCCAAATGAAGTGGGCTTTACCCGCTTCTGTCAAAATTTGGGGTGGAAGCCGGCAACTCCTCCGGGTCGATTCGATGTATTACCCTGGGTATGGAAACTACCCGGAGGCGATTGGCACTACCGGGCGCCGCGCAACGAATGGATCCTGGAAGTGCCCATCAGACACCCCGATTGTGCTGATTTTTCGGCACTCGGCCTCCGTTGGTATGCCGTACCCATCATCAGTGATATGCTGCTCGAAATTGGAGGCTTGCAATACCCTGCGGCTCCCTTCAATGGATGGTATATGGGAACTGAAATTGGAAGCCGAAATTTGGGCGATGCCAACCGCTACAATTGCCTGCCGGAAGTGGCCCAGCTGTTCGGATTGGACACGCGAACAGCAGCCAGCCTGTGGAAGGATCGGTCATTGGTTGAACTGAACCGGGCTGTCCTCCATTCTTTTGAATCGGATGGTGTACGAATGGTCGATCACCACACGGCGAGCGAACAGTTCATGAAATTCATGGAAACCGAAGGGAAAAAGGGACGAAGTGTACAGGGCGATTGGTCGTGGTTGGTACCGCCAATGAGTGGATCTGCATGCCCCATTTTTCATATGAATCTCGACAACGAGGTCTTGAGTCCCAATTTCTACTACCGCAGCCCGCTTCCCGAACGTTCAGCTGCCCTTTAATTTCCTTATATTTGTGGTTGCCCGATGGTGACCGGCCTTTTGCCTGTAGGTCTCATTCGGATGCAAACGTTGGTCTTTTCAGTAACGAACGCAAACCCCATTCCCTATGAAATTCCTGAAGTACCTATTGTTGCTTATTTTATTTGTTGTGGGCATTGCCCTGCTTTCTGCCCTTTTTATTCCAAAAACCTATGAAGTTAAACGACAGGTATATGTTGACCTGCCTTCGGATTCGGTTTTTTCTTTTGTTGCTCAGCTCAAAAACCAGGGACTCTACAGCGTTTGGGCGAAGATGGACCCCAATATGAAGGTTGAATTTGAGGGGACCGACGGCACAGTGGGCTTTCTGATGCGCTGGGATAGTCCGAACGACTCAGTAGGCGCTGGCGAACAGCAAATCCTTGGCATTGATGAAGGGAAGCGAATCAACTATAAGATTCGGTTCCTTCGTCCGTTCGAATCGGAAAGCGACGGTTGGATGTCGACCCGTGCCGATGCCTCTGGCAGCACGGAAGTGGAATGGGGAATGACGGGGTCGATGCCCTATCCCATGAACCTATTTTTGGTGCTGATGGATTTGGAAGGATCCATTGGGCGCGACCTTCAAAATGGCTTGAACAACCTAAAAGGCATGCTCGAGCAAACATCAACACTTGATCCCGCTGAGGAAGGTGCCAGCACCTCCGAGCAAAATCCCCAATCGTAAGGAAGCCAGCACCTCCGAGCAAAATCCCTAATCGTAAGGAAGCCACCACCACTGAGCAAAATCCCCAATGACCTTTCAACCTATGCCGAGTATCGACCCTTTCATTTTGGAACGCGCCCTACAATGGACCAGCGAGCAATACGACGAAAACACCC
>VGGT01000005.1 GCA_016868485.1 Bacteroidota bacterium | reverse complement strand
TGATTATTCCAAGTTCATATAATCCTTTACTCAATTCTACTGTAATGTTTTGCTTTCATGGTGGAACACAAACCATTCAATCATTTGTTTACAGCCAAATCGATTCAATTAACGGTGGCGGGAGGGAAGAACTATTTCAAAAAGCAGACAGCATGGGAATGATCTTAATCTTTCCTCAAGCTCTTGTTAATAATACTGCTGGATATACTTTATGGAACGATAAGGATTTATATCCTCAAACAACATCTTCTTATGACGACATTGGCTTTGTATTGCACATGATTGACACAATAACACAATCATTGTCAGTAGACACATCGAGAATTTATATTTCGGGGTTTTCCAACGGAGCGGACTTTACCCAGTTTCTTGCTGGTCAAATCCCATGCACTTTTGCAGCAGCAGCAGCAATTGCAGGTCGTACGGCTAATCAGGCAAGCCATGTTGATACAACCCTTGTCTTTAATCCACCTGCTAGTACCCCGATTGCAGTTATGATTGTAAGGGGAAAACGAGATTCTAGTGTTCCATATTTCGGCGGACTTAACAATAACGGAACGAATACCTCTTCTGTTTTCCAAGATCTGCAATATTGGTTAAACTCAAATTTTTGCAATCAGAACAGTTTCACTTCATTTAATATTGGTGATACCGTAGAGACCAGAACCTATAACAGTTGCTCTGGTCAAACCCAGGTTAAAGTTGTATCTCTCAAATATATGGGACACCGCTGGCCCGATGCAAACGACAACTATTTTTGGAATGCAAATACCGAAATTATTGACTTTGTATTGCAGTTCACGAGGTGTTCATCTGTATCGGGTGTAACCAACATTGCTAACCGTACACACTTCATCATTTTTCCAAATCCCTCAATTGACGTTCTTTTCATAGAAAGCGACATTGAAATAGACCTAATTTCCATTTTTAATTCACAGGGACAACTTATTAAAATAGCGAAAACCAAAAGTATTTCAATTAGCGAATTGTCCGATGGTCATTATTTCGTAAAAGCAGATTTGACTAACGGAAATCAATTCCTTAGAGCATTTATCAAAGCAACTAACCGCTAACAGCACCTACCCAAAAGTGGCGGTTCAATGATTAAATCAAGCTTTGTGTTTCTATTGTATCAGCCCCTTATTAATTGGAGAAAATCCCGAAATGAAGTTAGGTCTCTTTCGCTCATTCGGGAGTTGAGTTTTCTTAGGTTACTTACAACAAAGATGATGGGTGATGGGCTGGGGCACTATCCAGTGCTCCAGCCCGATCATCTCCGTTGGCGAGGGTAGTCCTGGCAGGTTGCTCTCCAGCAGAGCCTGTTTCCGCTTCCCAACGCAGTGCTAAAATACAAGTGATTTTGTCTTGTGGTTTCTCATACTGATTCCATTTTTCATGAGACCTAAGATAGTTTAGTTTTTTTCTCCAACCATTCAGGGGGCTAAGACAGTTTCACCCTTCAATTTCTTAATAGTCACATACTCAATCAACGCATTATAGCTGCATCTTTCGTCAGTAAGGGGAGCAACACTGCACAAGGCGACAGAAATGTCGCCTTTTTTTGTCCATCAATGGGTTAGGATAGCTACACCTTTTCAAAAGGATTATGTAGATTTGATTTCTAAAACAAGTATTCAAATGAGTAATCTGCAATTTTTAGAGAGCGCTAGGAAGGAATTTGAATTTTATAAATTATTGGGTGAAAAAACTTTCGGCCAGCTCACAGATGACCTGCTTTTTAATCAGTTTAATGGTGAGAGTAATAGTATTGCGACGATTGTTAAACACTTATGGGGTAATATGCTTTCTCGTTGGACTGATTTTCTAACTACAGATGGTGAAAAAGAATGGAGGAGAAGAGACGAAGAATTTGAAAATGACATCAGCACTCGACAAGAGTTATTAGAGAAGTGGGAAGAAGGATGGTCTTGTTTATTTAATGCACTCAATTCTATTTCAGATTCGGATTTATCTAAAGTAATTTATATTAGAAATCAAGGCCACACTATTGTAGAAGCTATCAATAGACAACTTTCGCATTATCCTTATCATATTGGTCAAATTGTTTTTATTGGAAAGATGTTGAGTAATAAGAATTGGAACTCATTGTCAATTCCTAAAGGGGGCTCAAAAGAGTACAATCAAGATAAATTTTCTAAACCTAAAACTAATATCAACCCTTCAATTTCCTAATAGTCATATACCCTGCAGTCCCGTCATGTTATAAAAGGCCGGGACTGCAGGTACCAACGTCTTTCAACTTTTTAAGAGCAGATTCGGTGGGCATCAATTCAATCCAAAGGCATAAGCCAAAACACAATGTTTGGCCATCACGGCCATCAGTTATGGTTTAGAGACTCCCTCAAAATGCTTCGCCGACGAAGAAGTAGATTCCATAACCCGAACGTTCAAAACCGAAATCGGCCCGCACGAAAACGTCTTTTTTAGGAAATAAGAGATATCGAAGTCCGGCCCCACCGGCTGTTTTGTAGTGCTGTGTCGGAAAAGTAGAAGAAACCGCACCCACACTGGCAAATACAGCACCGCCCAGGCGCTCGCTGAATCCGAAGGGCAGGAACCGATATTCTGCCTGGGCCGCCAAATATTGCTGATCACGGTATTTGCCCAGGTACTTTCCGCGCATCATCATTTCCCCGCCCATTAAACTCAATTGGTTGAAAGGCACATCGCCGGTTGAAAATTGACCAATCACCTGCATCGCCAAAACCTGTTTTTTTGTGACCCTGTGAAAATATCTTCCATCCATAAAAAGCGTGTTCATCCGATGCGAATCGCGGAACAGATCACCATAATGCAGGTAAGCTATTTCCGCCAAGAAACCCTGGCGCACGTTGAGGATGTTCTGCCTCGAATCCCACAGCAATCCAAAGCCTACCCCCAAATTCTGACTGCCATAGCCTCCCAAGGGCCTGACATAATCCCCATTCGCGTTGTTTTCGTTCCACAGAAAATGTGGTCTCGATAAATGTTGATAGTCGAGTTCCAATCCTGCAAATAAGTTGCCCTTTAATTGATAAACCAATCGCTCCCTGACCTGGTAGTAGTTCGCCGGTATGATCGCCAAAGGTGATTTACCTATATTATTTCCAATTCCGTAATACTGCAGTGGAAAATTTTGCAACCGTATTTTACCCAAGACGAAAAACTTGTTCTCACGGCCATAAATCGCATGATCGATCCATAAACCATGTTGCTTCAACTGGGTAAAAAATGCGAAAGCACTAATTTCGCTCAGACGAAGGGTGGTGTCTTTTTTATGATGAAAGACCGTGAGACCGCTTCCGCCGAATTCCCACAGCGTTTCGGGAGCGTATCCGAGTGTAGGGTACAACATAAATCGGGGTTCGGCCGAGCTTCCCGTGTCGTTGGCGAGGTGGTTTAACCACTGAGGCCAGTGAATTTTTGATCGATCGAATGCTGTGGATGCGCGTTCCGGGTTCTGCCCCTGGGCATTCATCAAGCAAGCCATAAGAAGCAGGATGGGGACGATGATTCTCATGCTAAGAATGCTGAACAATGACTAAACTTGTAGTGTAAGCGGCTGATTAGCTGGCGAATATATGAGTACATTTGATCCTTCAATCGCCATGCATTTCAACGAAACCTTGTTTGAAAAATATACAATGTTAAGCATGAACAAATTTAAGGCGTGGGGCGCCAAATACCGCACTGAAATCGCGGTGGGTGTCGTTGTATTCATTTTCTTGCTGTTGAAGGACATCCTCAATACTGCGCTACATAATTAGTGGAGCATCCTAGAATATTTTTCAGATTGAAGTTGAAAAAGCGAAATTCAGGTTCAGTCATCGATTTTTGGAATCGGAACAAAGAATAGGTCGTTCATTTCACCAACCCGAGTGGGTGTACCGGGTGCTGTCTCATCTAATTAAGCAACATTAAAGTACCAATCCTCAAACTCCTGGGTCCACGGGCGAGGCTTGGCCTCTTGAAGTACACAGCGATCAAGCAGCTTCATGAATTGGGTGCGGCGAATTGATCGGGCACCCAAACTTCCTAAGTGATTGGTTTCCATTTGACAATCGATGAGGTCAAACCCTTGTGTCTGCAGCCAATTCACGAGGGTGATAAAGCCATATTTGGAGGCGTTCGATACCCGAGCAAACATGGATTCTCCAAAGAAAATACGCCCAATGGCTAGGCCATATAATCCACCCACCAGCGTGTCGCCGTCCCATACCTCAACTGAATGGGCATAGCCAAGACCATGCAACCCAACAAAGCCCTCATGCAGATCTTTGGTGATCCAGGTGCCCGACGCTCCGTGTCGTTCAATACGCGCGCACTCCGATACCACCGCTTCAAACTGTGTGTCGACTGTAACCCGAAATCGACGTTTTTTTAGCAGGGGCTTCATGCTGTGCGAAATCTGTAGTTCGGTAGGATAGAGCACAAAGCGGGGATCGGGCGACCACCACTGAATGGCTTCACCCTCATTATACCAGGGGAAAGCACCTTTTTTGTAGGCCGCGAGCAAGCGGTCCGGTTTTACATCTCCTCCAAAGGCAACTACATTCCCTGTTTTTGGCCCGATAATCAATGGAAACAAACTGTTCTGGTCGTCCATAGTCTACAAATATAAGCCCACTTCAATCAGCCTGAGTCTCAAAAAAGCACGATATTTGGCCTAAAATGCGCGAAATTCCAAAGATGAAAATGCCTGCCATCATTATATTCCTGATTTTGTGGGTTGGGGCCATAATCAATGTCCCATGGACGCAGCCTGTTGCCGCACAGTCGGTGACGCCCCCAATGGGCTACCTCTACAACGACCTGAACGTGGCGCGAATTGATATCATCATGGACCCCGATAGCCTCAACCACATGCTCCTACAGGCCAATTGGTATACCGACCATGAGTATCCAGCCACGTGCATATTCACCCGCGGCAATAGAACCGACACACTCACGGCAATCGGATTCCGGCTCAGGGGCAATACCTCGCGGGGCGCCCAGAAAAAGTCGTTCCGCATTTCCTTCAATACTTTTCAGTCGGGCCGGACCTTCGAAGGCGTCAAAGACCTTAACCTAATTGGATGTCATAACGATCCATCCATTTCGCGGGCAAAGGTCTACACACTGCTCGCACGGTCCATTAAAAGTGCCTCACCCAGGGCCGGACATGCACGACTTTATATCAACGGAGCCTACAGGGGGTTGTATATCAATATGGAGCACATCAGCGAGGAATTTGTGCAGCTTCGCTACAGCAACAGCGGGGGTAACCTCTATAAATGCCTGTGGCCTGCCGACCTCAACTACATCAACAGCAACCCCAGTTCCTACAAGTTCACATCAGGGGGGAGACGGGCCTATGACCTCACCAACAACCAGCCAGCCGACGATTACAGTGATCTCGAGCGGTTCATTCGTACCCTCAACCAAACGACTGCTGCGTCGATTTACTGCCAACTAGACACCCTGTTCAACATCGAGGAGTTCCTCAGGATGTACGCCATCGATGTGCTGGCGGGGCATTGGGACAACTACTACAACAAGAACAACTATTACCTCTACAACAACCAGCGCACGCGGCGGTTCGAATATTTGCCCTACGATATGGACAACACCTTCGGGGTCGACTGGTTCAACATCAACTGGACCACCATCAACCCCTACCAGTTTGCCCCCAGCAGCGAGCCGAGGCCGCTTTTTACCCAGTTGATGGCCAACAACACAACGCGCGATATTTATACCTTTTACTTGCGGCAGGCCGCCCAACGTGCCGCGCAGGCCGATATAGGGGTCGAACTCGACAGCCTATTGGCCCGAATTACCTCCGCGGCATTGGCCGACAATTACCGTACCCTCGACTACGGGTTTAGCAACCAAACCTTTTTGCAGTCCTTTACGGCCACCCAACCCATCGGCCATGTGAAATTTGGGATTAAACCATTTCTCACCGCCCGAATCAATTCTATTCAGGCGCTGATTCCCAGCACATTCAACATTGCACCCATTGTCCACAGACCAGAAATCACCCCGCTTTTTGTCGGCATGACTGGAACGGTCACCGCACAAATCGAAGATGAACAACCTGCTTCCCTACAGGTGGAGGCGCGCTATACCCACCAAGGTCAGCCTTATACCCTGCAGATGTTCGATGATGGATTGCATGGCGATGAGCAAGCTGGCGATGGTCTATTCGGAGCATTTCTTCCCCCTTTCTCACAGGCGGGTTATATCGACCTACAGGTTTGGGCCCGCGATGCCGCCAACCAAACAAGACTAAGGCCCTGTGCCCCCATACGTCAGGCGATCGACAGCGCCACATTGCTTTATTTCTGGATGATGGACACCCGAATACCCAATGACCTGCCCTTGTCTGGTATGAACAGTACGTTTTCAGCTACATCGGATACGGCTCAGATCGAATTCTCATCGGCTCAAACGGGATATCCCTATGCAGTGGGCCACCCACTTTGGCGCAAATCATCGCTAGAACGGCGCAATGCACCCACACCCTTCAATTACCGGCCACAAGCAGAAGGAGGAGCTGCTTATAATGCTGGGGCCATGCGTGGCCTGCAAGTCACCCAACCCATGCGCACGGCGACCCGCGAGAATACCGTTTTGTTGCGTCTGCCTGCTCAAGGTTTTCGCCAATTGCGGGTGCAGTTTGCTGTGCGCGACGAAGGGGCTGCAGACCGCATTCGGGTCGATTATTTCAATCCGGCGACGGGTCAATACCAACGCGACGGCTTGGCCGACACACTTTTGTCGCTCCTTCCCACAGGCGTCTGGGCCCTGAAACAAGTAGACCTATCCAACGTTCCCATGGCTGGTCAATCGCCCCTATTCACCCTGCGCTTGCGATTCGACGGTCCTTCGATGACGGCCGATCAGGGAAATCGGGTTACTTTCAATAATTTGTCGCTTGAGGGCATCCCCGACCCCTCGGCAGGCACTGCAGGCCCGCTCCGGGGCGTACTACGCTATTTGAATACGGCCCAGTCGCCTATGCTTGGGGTAAATATGTGGCTCACCCGGACCTTAACGCCGGGCGTCGTGGATACAGTGGGCAGTGCTTTGACGCAGGCCAATGGGGCTTTCGATTTTGGCATGGTGCCTTCGGGCGCCCTCACTTTATCGTCCAGCTGTACCTTGCCATGGGGAGGTGCTAATGCCACGGATGCGCTGATGGTGGCGCGGCACGCCGCGGGGCAATCGCCACTTTCTGGGATCAGGCTCTCTGCTGCCGATGTAAACGCCTCTCAAACGGTTAATGCAACGGATGCCCTACAAATCGCTTTGCGCTACACGGGATCTGGGCTTTCATCATTCGCAGCGGGCGATTGGAAACTACCAATTATTCCGATCAGTTCCGCACCCGGCGATACGTTCGCATCCCTATCGCTGCAGGCTTTGTGCATGGGCGATGTGAATGGGAGCCATACGCCCCTTCCGATCGTGCCTCCTCCTTCGGGCGGGCCTCTTGCCGAGCGCGGTGCGGTCATGGCCTCGGCTGATGGTTCTGTTCGATGGCCCGTGTTTTTGGAAGGCGTTTCGGGTAGGGTGGGGGCCGCAAGTCTGGATGTTTGGCTGCCTCGAGGGGCGGAAGTCCGCTCGGTGAGCATGGCCTGCAGGGTCCCTGGCGATACCGTTCTGTGGTCGATAGAGGGCCGCCGCCTTCGTGTGGCCTGGTATGCTCTTGGTGGATGCGAACCGGTCGATTCCCTTCCTTGGTTGTGGCTTACCCTTAACGGAGGCGACGGCGGGCCAATGGTGCTTCGCGATGCTTCTGAATTGAGTGATCCCCAGGCTCGGGTGTTGCAGGGCTGGCGCTTGCTGGCACCGGTTGTTCCGAGCAAGAACAACGCCTCAATCCTGGTTTATCCCAACCCAACACGCGATCGTTTTACGCTTGAGCTCCCTGGTGGTGCCGATCAATTGGCGTTGATGGATGCGGCGGGTCGTCGCGTCCGTGTATGGGAAGGCCCCATCCCAGCCTACTCCGAATGCTCGCTCGAAGGCATCCCTGCAGGCATATACTTGTTGCGGGTATGGTCGGCCGGACAACCCCTCACCACCCGCCTGCAGGTGGGTGATTAGTCATTTATCATAAAATGTTAATTTCTTTTAGAATATGCCATCACTTTTGGGTCAGTTTTATTCGCGAATCAAAGGTTCTCAGGAAGATATTGCAAGCGAATCCCTGACTTACATTCTACAAAAAAGTCTGAACGCCCGTCAAGCTCTAGATTCGCTCGTTTTCTATGATTCTGGTATAGTGGTATCTGATCTCACCTATCGAACCCAACAAGTTGGCGAAAACAAGGAACGGCCTGATATTTCAGGTTTTGATGATTCAGGGATCGAAAAGGTCATTTTAGAAGCTAAATTTTGGTCGGCACTAACTGCTAATCAACCTGTCGAATATTTGAATAGAATGCCAGAAAACTCTGTTTTGATTTTCATTTGTCCTGCCTTAAGGACAAGATCAATTTTTAGCGAGGTCATGATTCGCCACCGAAGAATTTTCCCATTTCAAACCGGTGCATCTGATGGGTTTTGGCTACATGGGACACATGACTTCAGGAGCCAGCTTCAACTGGGCTTTCGTATTTAGTTCGTATAAAAATCCCGAAACAGTGCATCCCCATAATACCATTCTTTCGATGATGTTCGACATCGGAATTCTTGGCCTGCTAACTGTATTGTATTTGCTTCATCGCATCAGTCAAACCATTGTAACGCTGTGGAAAAAAGGACTGACCAATGAAGCGATGACGTATTATGCCTTGCTGTTTTACATCATTTTTATATCCATCACCGAATCCTTCATCGGACCTTATTATATGAATGCCATAACCATTTTTATTTTGTTTGCCTGTTTTATGATCGGCATACATGATAAAGTCAAAATCGAACCAGAACATGATTGATGTCCGACGTTTACACCCCTATCGGGTCATACAGGGAGTACAGCGCCGCCTCGCCGAAAAGCGTTTTGCACGCCTATGGGAAAAAAGTGAAGCCGCCAATAAAAGCAAAGCATACCTAAAAAGCATTCAAAACAAGTATGCCGGTCAACGCCTCATTTTGATCGCGAACGGGCCAAGTATCGGACAAATGGATCTTCGTGTCCTGAAAGATGAATATACCATGTGCATGAACCGCTTTTACATTTATTTTGATAAAATAGGCTTCATACCCAATTTTCTTGTTTGTGTGGAGGATTTGGTGTTGGGTCAGTTTGCGGAGGATTTCAACAAACTACCAATCGAAGCTAAATTTGTCAATTGGCGTTTACACAAACAAATCCCTAACAGTCACTTTTTGAAAGAATCCTTTGCCCTCAATCCGTTTTTCCAAACTGATCTCACACAGGCTACTCACTTTGGAGGAACCGTTACCTTTGCCTGTTTGCAATTGGCGTATTACCTCGGTTTTACAGAAGTGATCATCATCGGTATGGATCATAGTTTTAAGGAAAAAGGCGTAGCCAACAAAGTGGAAGTGCGGTCATACGAAAAAGACGAAAGCCATTTTGATCCGAATTATTTCCCAAAAGGGATGAAGTGGCGATTACCCGATCTGGATAAATCAGAAATAGGCTATGCCATCGCACGCGACTTTTATGAAAAAAATGGCCGTAAAATCATCGATGCTACGATCGGTGGCAAATGCCAAATTTTCCCGAAAGCCGATTATTATACTTATTTTCCGAAAGCATAAATTGTATGGAAACCATCGGAAGAAGACGCGTATTGAGTTTGCAGGTAAGCACCGGCAAATATCCTGATTTTGTGCAGCACATTATGGCGCTCGCCAAAAAAAAGCAATCTTCATACGTCTGCGTTTCGAATGTACACATGTGCATCGAAGCAGTTGATGACCCCGCTTTTGCCCAGCGGGTCAACGAAGCGGATTTGGTCACTCCTGATGGCATGCCTTTGATTAATGCCATCCGTTTACTCTATCGCGAACACTATGATCGTGTACCCGGAATGGACCTGATGCCGAGCTTACTGGCCGAGATCGAAAAGCAAGCAATGGGGGTTTATTTCTATGGTGGTTCACCCGAAATGTTGCTAAAGACGGAAGCATACCTCAAAAAAACGTATCCGGGCATCACCGATTTTCATTTTTACAGTCCGCCGTTCAGGGCACTTGATGAAACCGAAAAGTCAGCGATTGTTACCCAAATCAGGGCAAGTGGGGCGCAAATCATTTTCGTAGTACTTGGATGCCCCAAACAAGAACGTTGGATGGCCGAACACAAAGGTAAAATTGATGCCTGTATGCTCGGGATTGGCGGGGCTTTGCCGGTAATGATCGGGATGCAGAAACGCGCACCCATGTGGATGCAAAAAGCCAGTCTGGAATGGTTTTACCGCTTCATGCAAGAACCAAGACGGTTGTTTAAACGCTACTTTTATACCAACAATAAATTTTTGTTTTTACTTTTTAAAGAATGGCTCAAATCTCGGTTCAGCAAGGAATGGAAACTTAAAAATCATAATAAATAACTTAAATTTGTCAATTCGTAGAGTTTCTACAGCCAAGATTCAATTTGAATCGGAGGATATTCGACATCGGATGGCATTAGCCGGGAATAAAGTCGTGCTGGTAAAGAGTTGGATGGAGATTCTGAACGCCATTCGAGGAGCACTCATCCAATCGAATGAAATTGGCTTACTTTCGGATTTATCTCAATTAATAGGATTTTGCGAGGTCATCGATGACGACGCTTTCCTTCCTTATCAAAGCCAAGATTTTGCCCCTTCTTTCGCAAAAAAAATCAAATCATTTTATAGAATAACCGACGAAATTGTTGACGAGCTCAAAAAGCGTAATTTGGCTTCAACGGTCAGTTTGAATGCAACTCCTCAAAAGTATGGATATACAAGATACATGAATATAGGCGGTTATGGATGCTCTTTGAACGTGAATTTCGATTTGTGGGCAAAAGAGGCAGACACTCCCTTTTGGATCTCGTTCAAGGAATCTTTAGGAGATAGATGGATTGTTAACAATAAAATTCAAATGGAGCTCAAAAGATATGCATTAGCATCATCGATGCACTACGTGATTATCAATGAAGTAGTAAACTTGCCACTGTTTGCAAAGCTGGATGCCACAAGCGATATTGTTGTAAATTTAATGAGTCAAAAGATCATAGAGATCATAAGCGTTTTGGAAACAAAATAATAATTTCTGACCCAAGTCCATCTTTTTACAATTCATCTACGGCATTTGCGTCCTTGACGCTACCCATGTCGTTGGCCGTATCCTTCTTGCCGTCGCTTCGGACGGTTTCATGGGCGGATACGTCAGCAGCAGGCGACCACAAGCCAGCGGAGTGCAGCGCGGCTTCAAGTGATGCTAGGCGGGCCTCCATTTGGGCCAAACGCGCTTTCAAGGAAACCGTAGCTTCGCCACTCTGGGGCGATTCTGATTCGTCGGGATCGCTGTTCATCATGGATAAATCCACCGGCGCAAAGAGATGCACATAGCGTGGCTCTTTTTGACCACGCCCTCTACCGATCGACTGAACATAAGGGGGATCTGTTTGGCTCAGTTTATCGAGGGTTGCCGCCACCTCGGCCAGATCTTCAAAGTCGTAAAGACGACTCGATAGGGTGCGTATCTCGCCAACCGTTAAGGGGCCACGCAGGAACAACAGGGTCAATACAGCGACTTCGGAGGGTACTAAAGGATATTTTACCGCCAAATTGTGGCGGAATTTGGGCACACGGCCATCGCCCAAAACGCGGGTAAGCAGGTCTTTGCGGCGAAGAACATCCACTGTGAGACTAACCGTGGCCTGACTGTACGAGACCACCGGATCGCGCGATGACTTTTGGTTGCAGGCGGTTGTGAGCGAAACAAGACTAAGCGGGTACTGCTCAGGAGTGGTTTTTGATTTTTCCATCAACGAACCAAGAACCCTGATTTCTTCTGCGCTTAACTGGGGGAGGGGTGAGGTGTTCGACATTGTGCAAAAATACGCGTTAAAGCGTATTCTGTGGGCACTATGACAAAAAATCCATGGCCGAATAAAGGCTGTCGATGATGTGGGTATGCGCACCGAGGGCGGGCTGATGCCCGGCTTCCTGATCGCGCACCGATGAACCAACCAACAGGAGGCGTGTGCCGATACCTGCCCGGAATGCAGCCACCATATCGCGTTCCGAATCGCCCAACATAATGGAGTTGGCGGGGTCGATTTCGTAATCAGAAAGCGCCTCAAGGAACATGCCCGGATTGGGTTTTCGTCGGAAGCCATCGACGGATTGTCCTTCCGCATCGAGCAAGGGTGCATCCCCGCAATAATAGGTATGGGTAATGAAGGCGTTTTCCTCTTGAAACCGCTGGTGAATGAACGCCTGTAGCTGGAGGTAGTCTGCTTCGCTGAACAAGCCCCGCCCGATCCCCGATTGGTTGGTCACCACAATCAGCCGATATCCACATGCTTGGGCGGCCCGGCAGAGTTCAAAAATTCCTGGCATCCAAACCAGATCCTGCGCCTGGTGCACATAACCATCATCGCGGTTTATGATGCCGTCTCGATCCAAAAATAGGGCTTTGTTCATGCCTCGATGGTCATTGGCGGAGGTGTGGAGTGGAGCATTGTTGGTGGTTGATGCATTCAGAGATCTGCAGGATCATGATGAACAGGGGCGGGTGCTGATGAACGGGTGCTGATGAACGGGTGCTTATGAACGGGTGCTGATCAACGATGTTGCACTCATAATGAGGGGAAAAGTGCCGCTTCGACGGCGCCACAAATGATGTGCCCAAACAGCAAATGGCCCTCCTGAATGCGGGGGGTATCGGTCGATGGCACCTGCAGCAGATGTTCACAGAGCGGTCCCATGGCAGCGCTTTTTTGTCCACCGAAGCCCACGCGAATGAGTCCTGCTTGCCCGGCAGCCTCTAACGCACGGAGAATATTGGGCGATGAGCCTGATGTGGAATACACCATCAACACATCGCCTTCTTGGCCCAACGCTTCTACCTGGCGGGCGAAAACCTGCTCGTATCCATAGTCGTTGCCCACCGCGGTGAGGATACTGCTGTCGGTGGTGAGTGCCACAGCAGGTAGGGCCCGACGGTGCTTGGCAAATCGGCCCACATATTCGGCCGCCATGTGTTGTGCATCGGCTGCGCTACCGCCATTTCCCGCCAGGAGAATCTTCCCACCCTTTTTGAGGGCGTCGGCAACGATCTCCACCACGGCAGCCAGCTGTGTGGGCAGCGCAGCTTGGTTGATGAGCGCCAAATGCAGATCGCGTGCTGCTTCTAAATCGCGAAGAATGGATAATTGGGTAGGGTTCATGGGCGCTGGAGAATGGAGTGTGGCGTAAGAACGATGTCTGGTAAACCGCACTAATGTACGTTTTACAAATGAATCTGGCGGTCTCGTTGTGCTGCAAATGGAACACAGTTTGGAACACAAAAACTAAAAAACCCCATTCCTGATGTGGAAATGGGGTTTTTTGTAGTCCGTAGGGGAATCGAACCCCTGTTACCAGAATGAAAATCTGGTGTCCTAACCCCTAGACGAACGGACCGTTGATTAAGGCGTGCAAAGATACGAGAATCGAAATTATTTTCCAAGAGCTTGTGTAAAAATGAAAATAAGCCTCACGCACACTTGAGCGCGCATTTTTCTACTTGTGTCGCCTCCAATTTTAGCGTAATTTCGCAACTTCTTTTGATCATCTCTTATTCTGATTGTTTAAACTTTGATTATTGAATCTTTAACTATGAACAAAACCCGTATTGCGATCAATGGTTTTGGCCGCATTGGCCGCCTTGCCTTCCGTTTTCTGATGCAAAACCCCCAAGTTGAAGTGGTGGGCATCAACGACCTGACAGAGCCGAAGGTGTTGGCTCATTTGCTCAAATACGACTCGGTGCATGGCCGGTACCCCGGTTCGGTGGGTTGTGAAGGACAAAACCTGATTGTGGATCAGCAGATCATCCCGATTTCGGCAGAAAAAGATCCTGCAGCCCTACCTTGGTCGAAAATTGGGGTTGATGTAGTGATCGAATCAACTGGTCGCTTTACTGACCGCGAAAAGGCAGGCTTGCACATCCAGGCGGGTGCGCGTAAAGTCATTATTTCTGCGCCGGCTACGGGTGATGTGAAGACCATTGTGTTGGGGGTGAATGATTCGGATCTGCTCGAAAGCGACACCATTTTATCGAATGCCAGTTGCACCACAAACTGCCTGGCACCAATGGTGAAGGTGCTCGACGACCATTGGGGTGTAGAGAGTGGCTTCATGACCACCATTCACGCCTACACGGCCGACCAGAATCTACAGGATGCGCCGCACAAAGACCTGCGCCGTGCCCGTGCTGCCGCCGCCAGCATCGTACCCACTTCCACAGGTGCCGCCAAAGCGGTCGGGCTCGTTCTGCCGCATTTGAAAGGCAAGCTGAATGGCAACGCCATGCGTGTGCCGGTTCCAGATGGTTCAGTGACCGATTTTACGGCTCAATTGAAGCGCCCAGCCACGGTGGCTGAAGTCAATGATGCCTTCCGCACGGCGGCAGAAGGCCCTTTGAAAGGCATTTTGTTTTATGAGACCGACCCCATCGTGTCGGTCGATATTTTGGGCAATCCCCATAGTTGCCTATTCGACAGCGAGCTCACCATGGCCATCGGCCAAACGGTGAAGGTAGTGGGGTGGTACGACAATGAATGTGGCTACAGCGCCCGAATTGCTGAATTGGCTGCTCGGGTTGCCCGGTAAAGAGCGCTCTTTAATCAACCGAATCCAACTACCAACCGAATCCAACCATCAACCGAATCCAACCCCGATGAGAAGTCTCAAAAGCCTATCGGCTGCCGGTAAGCGCGTGTTGATGCGCGTCGATTTCAATGTTCCCCTCCATAAGGAAACACGGGCTGTGACCGACGACACCCGCATACGCGCAGCCATGCCGAGCATCAACTACCTGTTGAATCAGCCCGGCACTTCGCTCGTGTTGATGTCGCACTTGGGCCGTCCAAAGGGGGGGGCGGAGGATAAATATTCGTTGCGTCATATTCTGCCGGTTTTAAGTGAATTGCTTGGTCGAGAGGTGTTATTTGCCCCCGACTGCGTGGGTGAGGCGTCGTTTGAGCTGTCGCATCAACTCAAAGCGGGTGGCGTGCTCTTGCTCGAGAATGTACGTTTCCACCCCGAGGAAGAACAGGGCGATCCCGACTTCGCGGAGCGATTATCGCGGCATGGCTCGGTGTATGTCAATGACGCCTTCGGTGCCGCCCACCGCGAGCATGCATCAACCGCTACAGTGGCCCGGTTCTTCGGTGAGGACAAAGCAGCGGGCTTTCTCATGGAGGCTGAGGTAAAAAATGCGGATAAGGTCATGGAGCAGGCCGAGCGCCCCTTTACCGCCATCATGGGCGGTTCCAAGGTTTCGGACAAGATTCTCATCATCGAAAACCTGATGGATCGGGTCGACAATCTTGTGATTGTGGGTGCCATGGCCTACACCTTCATGCGGGCTATGGGCGGGCAAACAGGCGCTTCCTTGTGTGAAGAGGATAAATTGGATCTGGCCCGCGCGCTGATGCGCAAGGCGGAGCAGCGTGGTGTGCGTTGGGTGCTGCCGGTCGATTCAGTGGCCGCAGACCGCTTTGCGGCCGATGCCCAAACCGCTGTGTTGAACAGCAACGAAATACCCGATGGCTGGATGGGATTGGACATCGGGCCTAAAGCAGCGGATGAAATCGGTTCAATCATCATGAACAGCCGCACCTTGTTGTGGAATGGGCCAGCGGGTGTTTTTGAAATGGAGGCCTACGCAAATGGATCGCGGGCCTTGGCCCAAGCGGTGGCCGCCGCAACCGCCCAGGGAGCCTTCAGCCTAATCGGTGGAGGCGATTCAGCGGCTGCCGTAAACGCCTTCGGCTTAACAGCTCGAATGAGTTATGTGAGTACAGGTGGCGGGGCACTATTGGAGTATATGGAGGGCAAGACCCTCCCCGGCGTAGCAGCCCTCACTTAATTCGGCTCTAGCCTCTTTCCGCCCGCGCCTCATTCCGCTTAGGCCTCTTTCCGCTCAGGCCTCTTTCCGCCCAGGCCTCACTCCGCCAGGCCTCATTCCGCCCTGGCCTCATTCCGCCTAGGCCAATCATTGATTTAACGTTCAGTGGTCGTTGACTAAACCCATCGGGTTTGGGCAGCGCTTTGCCGTTTTTTGACAAAATGACTTTTGTTATGAAATGTGGATAAATTTTTGGTGTAAAAAAGTGGGGGAAAGTGGGAGAAAGTGGAAAAAGATGTACTTTAGTGCTTCCAAATCCCCCACATGTCGCACTTTATCGGCGAATTTGAAATACGTCTCGACGCCAAGGGCAGGCTTGCTTTGCCGGCTGGGGTCATTCGTCAATTGCCTACGGCCGGGGGTAAGGTGGTTATCAACCGTGGATTTGAGCCCTGTTTGGTGTTGTACCCTGGGGTGGAGTGGGATCGGCAGGTGGCTGAATTATCGCGTCTGAATCCGTATGTAAAGGAAAACCGGGAGTTTGTGCGTTACTTTTTGCGTGGCGCTAGTCCGGCTGAGCCCGATTCGGCCAACCGCATCCTCATCCCGCGGGCCTTGCTCGATTATGCGGGCATCGACAAAGATGTGGTGATGATGGGCAACCTCTCCAACCTCGAATTGTGGTCGCCGGATCGCTACAAAGCCCAGCTCGACCGCGAACCAGAGGATTTTTCAGCCTTAGCAGAGAAAGTGATGGGGGGGCGTAGCGTATGACCAACGGAAGACACACCGATCTGGGGAGCGAGCTCGCCCTCACGGCCCAAGAGCAACAAGCGACATCGTCTAACAACAGCCGGTCCTACCATGATCCCGTGATGTTGCAGGAGTCGATCGATGCCCTGCACCTGCAACCGGGGGGGCGCTACATCGACTTAACTTTCGGGGGAGGCGGACACAGCCGCGCCCTACTTGGGCGCCTCGGCACGACGGGTCGCTTACTGGCCTTCGACCAGGATCCCGACGTACACGCCCATCTGCCTCATGATGGGCGTTTTGCATTCGCCGACGCTAATTTTCGTCACCTCAAACGTTTTGCGGCACACCACGATATGCTGCAGGTCAACGGCATCCTCGCAGACCTGGGGATTAGCTCCCATCAGATCGATGAACCGGGCCGTGGCTTTGCTTTCCGCCACGAGGCAGACCTCGATATGCGGATGAACCCAAGGGCCGGACAAACAGCAGGAGATTTTTTAAGGCAGGCCGATGAAGAGGAAATTGCACGCGTATTGCGTCAATACGGTGAGATCACGGCAGCACGTCGCGTAGCTCAGCTCATCGCACTCGCCCGAACCCGCAATGCCATGAACACCACCGCCGATCTGTGCAAGGCCATCGAGCCCATCACCGCCAGCGGCAAAGAGCGGCAGTTCACCGCACGGCTGTTTCAGGCCATCCGCATTCACCTCAACGATGAATTGGGTGCTCTGCGTGAGATGCTCCAGCAGACGGCTGCCGTTTGCGCACCGGGAGGGTATCTGGTGGTGATCAGCTATCATTCACTGGAGGATCGTTTGGTGAAGCAGTTCATGCGCAGTGGTCATTTCCACAATTCCATTGAAACCGATGTGTACGGACACAGCATTCGACCATTCGAGCCTAGTCCGACCCAAGCTTTGCAGGCGAGTGAACAAGAAACGGCGACTAACCCGCGTGCCCGCAGTGCCCGTTTGCGTGTGGCACGTCGCACCCAAACCCCATGGCCATGAACCGCAACCGCCGACGCAGTGAACACCCTGCCCATGGCGGGTTTTGGTCGACTCTTCTGGGGCGCAAGCAGGAGGGAAGGCCCGCTATCGATGATTGCCCGGAGGAATTCGAGCCATCAACCGAAACGCGATCCGGTGCGGGTCATCGGCCATCAACCGAAACGCGATCCGGTTTGGGGCATTGGCAATGGGAAGATGTGTCGCGCCACATACCCTTCATTTTGTATTGCACCTTCCTGCTCTTGGTCTACATCGCCAATGGCCACAGCCAAGAATCGAAGCAGCGCAAAATCCTGAGTACCCGTCAGGAGGTAGAAGACCTCAAGGCCGAGTATATTCTCCTCCAATCGGAGGTGATGCATTTAGGCCGCCGAACGGAAGTGCTCGATCGGCTCCAAAATATGGGGATGGGGTGGAAATCCCCCCAAGAACCCCCCGTCGAATTGGAATCCAAAAATGAGGGCACAAGCCCCAAAAGGAAGGGGACATGAGCGAGCAGAAGAACATATTTCGCAGAAGCCTGTTCGTGTTTGTCCTATTGGCACTCGGATTTGTTGCTGTAGTGGGCCGTGCCATCTTCATTCAAAACGTACACGGCAAACACTACAGGGCGCTGGCGAAGAAGATGATGCTCGACACCCGCACCATAGACGCCCAGCGGGGCAATATCTATGCACAAGATGGCAGCTTGCTCGCAACCACCATCACCCGCTATGATCTGCGCTTCGATGCCACCACTTCCGGCCTGACCGATGAGATATTCAGCGAAAAAGTGGATTCTTTGGCTGCTGGTCTGGCTCGGATTTTGGATGGCGAACAAAGTGAATACAGCCAATTGCTGAGGGAGGCACGGCGAACGAAACGCCCCGACGTTCTGCTGGCCCGAAACGTCGACTACATCAAACTTCAGCAGGTGCGGGCACTGCCCCTCATTAACCTGGCACAATCCCGGAAATCCCATGTCTATCGCGGAGGACTTGTGGTGGAGGCCCATACCCACCGCGAACGCCCAATGGGCCGATTAGCCGCACGGACGGTGGGCTACCATAAGCCAGAGAGCAAACAGAAAGCGGTTGGACTAGAAGCAGCATTCGATTCCGCACTGGCGGGAGTCCCGGCTCAATCGCGGATGCGGCGCATCGCCAACGGCATGTGGATTCCGGTCGACGGTTTACCTCTTGTGCCACCAAAACACGGAATGGATGTCATAACCACCCTGGATATGCAACTGCAAGATGTGGCCGATGAGGCCCTTTGTCAGGCATTGAATCACTACAAAGCTGCCTACGGAACGGTTGTGGTGATGGAAGTGGCTACAGGTAATATCAGAGCGATGGTAAATCTGTCTAGAACAGAAAGTGAAATGGGATGCGACGAGCATATCAACTATGCCGTTACAGAAAGTCAGGACCCTGGATCGACTTTTAAATTGATCAGTATGCTGGTGGCTTTGGAAGATGCCGGCGTTGCCCCCCACACTCGGGTTGATCTCAATGGCGGGTTGTGGGACTTCGGGTCCAAAACCATGTTCGATGCCAGTCGACACGGAATCGGCCAAGCCGACCTCACAGAAATTTTTGCCAAAAGCTCCAATGTGGGGGTATCTCGTCTGATTCAACAATATTATGGCAAAAACCCAAAGCGATTTACTGATCTGTTGGAACAGATGGGGGTTGATCGGCCTTCAGGCATATCATTGGCAGGTGAGGCCGTGCCCAAAATCACCAAACCCATCACCGCAGAATGGTCAGACGTTTCACTGCCATGGCTCAGCGTGGGCTATGGGCTCAATCTAACCCCGCTGCAGGTTTTATGTCTCTACAATACAGTGGCCAATAAAGGTTTTCGGGTAACACCACGCCTTGTCGCTGAGGTCCGCAACACCAACACCAACCAAACCTATGTCACGCCCATTCGCGCAGACAATAAGCCCATCGCATCGGCCAAAACACTCAAAGCGCTCAACCAAATGTTGCGGGCTGTCGTTGAGCAAGAAGGGGGAACAGGAAAACGCTTGCAAAACCCTTCCTATTCAGTAGCGGCCAAAACGGGTACCGCACAAATGTTGGTGAATAATCAATACGTTAAGCGCTACAGGGGCAGTGTGGCGGGATTTTTTCCAGCGGAACAGCCGCGCTACAGCATGGTGGTGATGTTGGCGGATTTGGGCGACTCAGCCTATTATGGTGGTGTAGTGGCGGGCTCCGTTTTTCGGAAAGTGGCCGACCATCTTTATGCCCGAGGCTGGGGCGATCAGGGAAACAAGATTCCAAAACACTGGGAAGGCGACAGCATACCTGCACCATTGGTCAGTGGTTTGGAGTTGCCCACACGCAAGGCCTTGGATCAACTCGGAATGACGCACCGCACCACGCGCAAGCCATCAAACGGCAACGAGCGTGCTGAAGGTGCCCATGGGGCAGGCAGTTCCTATGTCCAGGCCCAACCCACCCATGGGACTTGGAAGCTCACAGAGGTCACCGTCCGCAAAGGCATCGTTGCAGACCTCACAGGCATGGGACTCTCCGACGCATTGCAGGTGGCGGGCTACTTGGGATACCCCACAGAAGTATTCGGACGTGGACGAGTGGTCAGGCAGGATCCAGCGCCAGGCACCCCACAAGCATCAGGCAAACACCTAACCCTCTACCTTCAATGAATCGGAGCATTGGACATATCATGGCGGAAGTCGATGCTGCGATCCTCACGGGTTCGCCCGAAGTCCTATGCGGTCGCTTATGCATCGACTCACGAACTGTGGGTAAGGGTGATGCATTTCTGGCCCTAAGAGGCACCCGAATCGACGGACATGCTTTCATCGAGGGCGCACGCGCCGCAGGTGCCACGGTCATCGTTGCAGAAACCCAGCCGCCCAAAGATCTTCCGGCCAATGCGGCATGGGTACAGGTCAAAGACAGCAGCATAGCCGCCGGACGCATGGCCGCAGCATGGTATGGACACCCTTCCAGGAAATTGACCTTGACGGGAGTAACCGGCACCAACGGAAAAACCACGACGGTTAGTCTCCTGTTCGGCCTCTTTCAGGCATTGGGATTTCGCTGTGGTATGCTATCCACCATCGGAAATCGGATAGGAGATCAGGAGTTTGAGTCGACCCACACCACACCCGATGCCATCCAGATCCAAGAGATGCTGTCGAAGATGGTGGCAGCCGGTTGCACCCATGCCTTTATGGAGGTGAGCAGTCACTCAGCTGTCCAAAACCGGATTGAAGGACTCGATTTTGCTTTGGCGATGTTCACCAACATTACCCACGATCATCTCGACTACCACGGAACATTCGAAAATTATATTAAGGCGAAAAAGTCGTTTTTTGACCGCCTCGGCAAGAATTCCGTGGCGCTGCTGAATGCCGATGACCGACATTCTGGGGTGATGGTGCAAAACACGGCCGCCGAAGTGCAGCGCTATGGGCTCCAGCACGACGCCCGATTTCGGGCCCGGATTCTAGAAAATAGTTTCGACGGGATGCATTTGCTGCTCGACGGACATGATTTTTACAGCCCACTCATTGGCAGTTTCAATGCCAGTAACCTCTTGGCCGTATATGCTGCTGGTTGCCTTTTGGGTGAAGAGCCGACCCCCTTACTGGTCGAGTTATCGCGCCTGGGGCCACCTCGAGGCCGATTCGATTATGTTCGGTCGGCCAACGGCATTACGGGTATTGTCGACTACGCCCATACCCCCGATGCTTTGGAACATGTGCTCGAAACCCTGCGCGACATCCGCCGAGAAGGTCAAAAAATCATCACCGTAGTGGGATGCGGGGGCGACCGCGACCGCAGTAAACGACCGGTAATGGCCGGATTGGCCGCGCGTTTGTCGGACCGCGCCATCCTCACGAGCGATAATCCTCGTTCGGAAGATCCTGAAACCATTATCGATGAGATGATGGACGGACTTCGGCTCGAAGAACGGATCAATCTCCTTCGAATCAGCGACCGAGCGGAGGCCATTCGTGCCGCTTGTATGCTGGCGCTGCCTGGTGATCTCGTTTTGGTGGCCGGAAAAGGCCACGAAACCTACCAAGAAATCGGGGGTGTACGCCACCCATTCGACGACCGTGCCCAATTGCGTATTCACCTTCAACCCTCTGCCTGATGCTCTACGAACTGTTTAGTTGGCTTGAAATGAACTATGACCTCCCGGGGAGTGGCGTTTTTCGATTCATCACCTTCCGGGCCGCCTTGGCTGCCATTTTGGCTATGCTCATGGGCACCATCGTGGGCAAATACATCATCAACCTACTGCGGCGCAAGCAAATCGGCGAAACCATCCGTGCGGTAGGTCCCGAAAGCCATCAATCGAAAAAGGGTACCCCCACCATGGGCGGCCTCATTATACTCGTTGCCATTTTGTTGCCTTGCCTACTGGTGGCGCGGCTCGATAACATCTATGTTCTGGTGATGATGGGGGCTACCCTTTGGATGGGCCTCATTGGCCTGGCCGACGACTACATCAAAGTTTTTCTGAAAGACAAGCAGGGCCTGCGATCTGGGGCCAAGGTACTCGGCCAGGTCGGCTTGGGCATACTGGTGGCGGCCGCCTTGTTTTTTCACCCAGACGTGCAGGACGTAGCCCTCCGCACCAATCTACCGATCACCAAACACCTGTTCGATTACAGTCAACTCGCCTGGGGCCCCATCTCTTCATGGCTGGTTTATTTCGGGATCATCGTACTGATCGTGACGGCCGTCACCAACTCCGTTAACCTCACCGATGGAATTGATGGATTGGCGGCAGGGGTTTCGGCCATTACTGGCACCGGTCTTGGCATCCTCGCCTACATGAGTGGAAACATCAAAACGGCTGCCTACCTCAACATACTGTATGTGCCGATGAGTGGGGAAGTGGTGGTTTTTCTGGCCGCATTGGTCGGGGCTTGTATTGGCTTTTTGTGGTACAACACCTATCCCGCTCAGGTATTTATGGGCGATACCGGCTCCTTGGCCTTGGGTGGTGCCATCGCATCCAGTGCAATCATCATAAAAATGGAACTTCTGTTACCCATTCTCTGCGGAATCTTCTTTGTAGAGAGCCTTTCGGTGATTTTGCAGGTGACCTATTTCAAATACACCAAAAAGCGGTACGGGGAAGGCAGGCGAATTTTCAAAATGTCTCCCCTGCACCATCATTTTGAGTTGGGCGGAATTCCAGAGCCCAAAATTGTGACCCGCTTCTGGATTGTAGCCATTCTCCTTGTGTTGGTGGCGGTAGCCCTGCTCAAACTCCGATAAATACCTGCGACGAATCAATTTCAACAGAAGCTCAAACTCAGATAAAAACAAACAACGAATCAAGTTCAATCGGCAAGACGAAAAAATGAACCCAGAGATACTCATATTAGGCGGTGGAGAAAGTGGAGTAGGGGCAGCCCATTTGGCGGTAGCCAAGGGTTTGCGGGCACGCCTGAGCGACGCTGGAACGGTACGGGATTCAGTGGCTGAAGAACTCAATCTATTGGATGTGCCTTGGGAATCAGGAGGGCATCGTAAAGAACAGTGGGGTCAAGTCACTATGGTGGTGAAAAGTCCGGGCATCCCCGACGAATCCGCAGTGGTCGTAGAACTAAGGAAAAAGGGCATACCTGTGATCAGTGAGATCGAATTCGCCGCCCAACATACCCGAGCACGCTTAATAGGAATTACCGGTACCAATGGCAAGACCACCACAACCCTCCTTACAGCAGATATTTTTCGCAGGGCGGGTTGGAATATGGCTTGTGCGGGCAATGTTGGAAAGAGCTTCGCACGTTCGGTGGCCGAAGCCGAACAGGATCGAGACCTCTACGTATTGGAAATCAGCAGTTTCCAGCTCGATGGCATGTTCAATACGCGACTCGATGTCGGGGTCATCACCAACATCACACCCGATCACCTCGATCGCTACCAATACCGCATGGAAAACTATGTGCAGTCGAAGTTGCGTATAGCCCAAAACATGCGGGCGACCGAAACACTCATCTACTGTACCGACGACCCCACAAGCAGCCAGGCATTATCGAGGGCCAATCATATTCAGGCCCGGCGCATGGGCTTTGGCGCTCACCAAGTGCCCAACTCAGGTGCTTGGATCGAAAACAACCAAATAGTACTGCATAAACCCAACGAAGATATGTATATACCCATCGATGATTTGTCGCTCAAAGGCAAGCACAACACCCTCAACGCCATGGCGGCCGCCCTGCCTGCGCGACTATTCGACATCCGCAACGAAGTCATCCGCGATAGTCTGTCGCGCTTCGAGGCCATCGAACACCGACTCGAGCCAGTGGCCACCATAAAAGGGGTCGAATACATCAATGACAGTAAGGCAACGAACGTCAATTCGGTATGGTATGCCCTAGAGAGCCTATCAAAGCCCATTGTGTGGATTGCTGGTGGAACAGACAAGGGAAACGATTATTCTGTGCTGGTTGACCTGGTGCCCGGCCGGGTGAAAGCACTCATCTGTATAGGGCTCGACAACCGCCTTCTGCATGATGCCTTTTCGGATGTGGTTCCGGTCATAGTAAACACTTCATCGATGGAAGAAAGTGTTCGGATGGCCTACCATTTAGCAGAGAAGGGCGATGTGGTATTGCTGTCTCCCGCCTGTGCCAGTTTCGATTTGTTTCAGAATTATGAAGATCGTGGCCGTCAGTTCAAAAAATATGTCAAATTGCTGTAATGGTATTATTGATAATGAATCATAATATAACACAAATATAACAAAGGGTATTATCAATAAATGAGCGCTCTGCTGTCTATCAAACCAAAGGGTGACCGGTATATCTGGCTGATTGCTGGCTTATTGATGCTGGCCTCAACGCTATTGGTTTATTCGGCCACCGGAAGTCTCGCACACCGACAGCGAAACAGCGATACCGAGTATTATTTATTTAGGCACATCGGAATTTCGGGCCTAGGTCTCATCTTGATGTATGCCATACACCACATACCCTATCGGTATATCGGTAGAATAGCCCAGTTCGGATGGATTCCTGCCATTCTATTGCTGCTCTATACCCTGTTGAAGGGCACCGAAATGAACGACGCCAGTCGTTGGGTCGAAATCCCCGTGTTGGGCGTCAGTTTTCAATCATCGGAATGGGCCAGATTCGCTATTGTGCTGTTCCTCGCCCGATTTTTATCGCGCCATCAAGACGACGTAGAAGACTGGAAAGCGATTTTTTTGCCTTTGATCTTGCCAGTCGGACTCACCTTCTTGCTCATCGCACCCGACAACCTATCATCGGCAGCGCTCTTTCTCCTGGTGGTTCTGCTGATGCTCGGTGTTGGATCTGTGCGTCTCAAGCACCTCTTCGTCCTCATTTTTGGATGCGCATTCTTTGTGGGTACATTCGTTGCAGTAGCCTATCAATTCGATTGGTTCAGATCTAAAACTTGGGTGAGCCGGATCGAAACCTTCTTTTCCGACGATATCAGCCGAGAACCCGATCAAATCACCCAAGCCCGCATAGCGATTGTGACCGGGGGTCTGTTGGGCAAGGGCCCAGGTAAAAGCACCCAACGCAACTTCCTGCCGCAGGCCTACAACGATTTCATCTATGCAACCCTACTCGAAGAATACGGTGTAATGGGCGGAGCGGCCATATGTGTGCTCTACATCTGGTTGCTCTTTCGGGTACTTCGCGCCATTCAGCGTTCTGAAAATTTGTTCGGAAGCCTCCTCGCCGCCGGCTTGGCCATGATGCTCACCGTTCAAGCTTTAGCCAATATGGCAGTGGCTGTGGGGCTCGTGCCGGTGACTGGACAATCGCTGCCTTTGGTGAGTTGGGGCGGCACCTCGGTGCTGTTCACCTGCATCTCTTTGGGCATCATACTCAGTGTTTGTCGCGAAGCCCTTTCTGATCCATACGAGGAGCGCCCCCACGACGCCGTTGTACGAATCGATTCATCAAACGCCTTGCCCGCATGAATA